>JAGUVP010000261.1 GCA_020062805.1 Candidatus Bipolaricaulis sp. | reverse complement strand
GGACGCGCTCACCGTGCCCAAGCGGCGGGCGGAGGTCGAGGCGTACCGCCGCCAGTCCGGCCGAGCAACGGAGATCGAGCGGTTGTCCACGGAGCGGGACAAGACCGGGGTGTTCACGGGGAGCCGCGCGCTGAACCCGGTGACAGGCGAGCCGATCCCGGTGTGGATCGCGGACTACGTTCTGCCTACCTACGGAACGGGGGCGATCATGTGCGTTCCGGCCCACGACGAGCGGGACTTCGCGTTTGCCCGGAAGTACGGGCTTCCGATTCGCGTGGTGATCGCCCCCTCGGACGGACCTGTGCCCGACCCGCGGACGATGACCGGGGCCTACATCGAGCCCGGGACGATGATCAGCTCAGGGCTGTTGAGCGGAACCCCTGCTGCGGATGCGCTCGCCCGCGCAACGACCTATCTCGAAGAACAAAGGCTTGGCGAGCGGACGGTCACCTACCGGCTGCGCGACTGGCTCATCTCCCGCCAACGGTACTGGGGGGCGCCGATCCCGATCGTGTACTGTGATCGCTGTGGAACAGTTCCCATCCCGGAACGTGATCTTCCGGTGCTATTGCCGGACGTTCCGTTCATCGGGAAGATGGGGTTGGCCGACATCTCCGGTTACGCGGACACGTCCTGCCCTCGCTGCGGGGGCAAGGCGAAGCGCGACACGGACACGATGGACACGTTCGTGGACTCGTCGTGGTACTTCTTGCGTTTCGTATCCCCGCGAGAGGAGGGGGCTCCGTTCGTGTCCGATGACGTGAACCGGTGGCTCCCGGTAGACCTCTACGTGGGCGGCGTCGAGCACGCGATCCTTCATCTTCTCTACTCCCGGTTCATCACTAAGGCCCTGTACGACTCTGGGTACGTGTCGTTCACGGAGCCGTTCAAGCGGCTGTTCACCCAGGGAATGGTGTGCCATACCGCGTACAAGTGTCCCCAGCACGGCTGGCTCTACCCGAAAGAAGTGAACGACCAACGGTGTACGAAGTGCGAACAGGTAATCGCGACGTCGTATTTCTCGATGTCGAAGTCGAAGAAGAACGTGGTCGAGCCCGCGGACATCATCGCGCGCTACGGCGCGGACACAGAGCGGCTGTACACCCTGTTCATGGGCCCTCCGGACCGGGATATCGAGTGGTCCGAGGATGGGATCCGCGGAGCGTGGCGGTTCCTGAACCGCGCGTGGAGCGTCGTGGTCGGTGAGATTCCCCGTCTGACCGCGTCAACGGGCGATCTGGACCCAGCGACATTGGACCCCGACGGGAGAGTCTTGTGGCACAAGCTCCACGCCACGGTGAAGAAGGTGACGGAGGAGCTTGGAGACCGTTTGGGGCTGAATACGGCGATCGCGGCGATCATGGAGCTTGTGAACGAGCTCTCCGCGTACGTCGAGCGGCTGGAGGCTGACCCGCAGCTCGTGCGTCGGGTTGTCCGCGATCTGGTGCTTCTCCTTTCTCCGTTTACCCCGTTCTTCTCCGAAGAGCTGTGGCACCGGCTGGGAGAACAGCAGCCGGTCCTCGAAACGCCGTGGCCGGAGTACGATCCAGAGGCGGTGAGGGGGGATGAGGTGGAGATTCCTGTCCAGATCAACGGCAAGGTTCGTGCCCGCGTCCGCATGGCTGCCGCAGCTGCCGCGGACCGCGACGTGCTACAAGCGACGGCCCTTGCCTGGCCCGAGGTTCAGGAGCGCCTGAGGGGGCAGGAGGTTCAGCGGGTGGTCGTCGTGCCGGGGAGGCTCGTGTCGATTGTCGTCCGTTGACCGACAGGTGAACACGGTGGCCCAGATCACGGTGGTTGTCCCGGTCTTGAATGAAGAGGCGTCTCTCGGTGAGACGCTGCGCACGCTTCGCGCGCAGACGTTCAAGGATTTCGAGCTTCTCGTGGTGGACAACGGGAGTACGGACCGCAGCCTCCAGATCGCTGCTCGGTTCGCCGATCGGGTGATCGTCGAGCCCAAGCGGGGAGCGCTTCAGGCGATGCACCGCGGGTTCGGCGAAGCCCAGGGGGAGCTCATCGTCGGTGCCGACGCGGATACGGTGTACCCCCCACGGTGGCTGGCGCGGATGGTGGGGGCGCTGCGCCGGACGGGGACGGTGGCCGCCTACGGCCCGATGGGGTTCCGGGAGAGCCGGCGTTCCTCGCGCGCGCTGCAGGTGGGCGGATACTGCGTGCTGGCATGGTTATCCCTCGTGTTTCGGGTCCACCTGTGTGGGGCGGCGAACATGGGGATGCACCGGGATGCCTACCTCGCAGTTGGCGGATATCCACCCTTGGAGAAACGGGCGTCCCCCGATTTCCGTCTCGCTCGGGTTCTGGAAGGGGTAGGGCGCGTGCGGTTCATCCCCACGATGCCCTGCTATACCTCGAACCGGCGCTTCGTGCATGCGGGGTGGGTTCGCGGAGCGGCTGAGGCGTTCTGGTATTGGCTCGATGTGGCTACGGGCCGGGACCGGATCCCCGGTGAGCGTTACTGGACCGATCCCGAGAAGCGCCGTGCCGCCAGACAGAGGTAGGTCAGCTCTTGTCCGCGTTTGGGCAGCGTTGCGCACACTGCCGTATGAAGCGGTGTGGTCTGTCTACCTCTGCTTGATCCTGTGCGTTCTTCCATGGGTGGTACCTTCTCGCGCAGTGGGCGGGATACCTTCGGGGGCTTGCCTGTTCTGCGTGACACACGTGGGTTCGCTGGATCCTCTGTTTCTGGTCCGGCACAGCCGGCGGTGGCGCCTGTGGGCGCTGTTCACCGTGGATGAACGCCACCCGTGGCTGCGGTTTTTCTACCAAGCCTTCTTCCGGTTCCGGGTGGCCCCGAATCGAGCGGCGAAGGGGGCGCTTCACTCCCAAACCCTGGCGGCGGCTGTGGCCTGTCTTCGTCGCGGCGGGAGTATCATGGTCTTCCCCGAGGGGCACCGCTACTGGGAGGGCCGGCTCTACGCGGGGGTGGCGAAGCTTGCCCATCGGGCAGGAGTTCCCATCGTCCCTGTGCTTCTCGCCAACGCGTACGTCTACCGGCCGGGGGCTGAAGAGGCCCCCCTGCACCGGATGGTCTGGCGCATTCTCCGCGAGACGCGCCGCCAGGGCGGTGTGGTGGTACACTTTGCAGACCCGATTGTTCCGAATCCGTCACTTTCGGAAAGGAGTGACACTGAACGAATGATGGGTGTGATCGAACGCGTGTTCGCCGTTTTCTACCGGGAGGCGTACGGTCTTCCAGGCCCTCGATGGGCCGGCGAGTGAGCCCCTTCGCTGGCAGACAGAGCTTGACCTTGCCGCTCCGATGCCCGTATAGTCACCCGCGACCGGGGAGGCGATCGTGATCCAGGTGGGGCTGTTCATGTCCGATACAGGAGGAGGCCACCGCTCTGCCGGCCGGGCGATCGAGGCAGCGTTGAGCCTGCGCTACGCCGAGCGGTTCAAGTGCGACTACTTCGATGCATTTCGCGCCTGCGGGTACTTTCCATGGAACCGCGCCCCGGAGATCTACCCGCTGTGGGTGCGCTATCACGAGCCGTCATGGAATCTGTTCGTCACCGTGACCGATCGCCTTATCGCCACTTCGGTCGGACGGAGACAGCTTCCGCGGCTGGCCGTGCCACGAACGCGACGGGCGAGGCGACGGTCCCGCGCGTGGGACATCGTGGTTGTCCTCCACCCCGCGTTCAACGAACTCGCCGTGGCCCTTCGGCGCACCGCGGTCCGGGAGTTCTCCATCGTCACCGTGGTCACGGATCTCGCCAACCCCCACAGCGGCTGGTATCACCCTGAGGTGGACCGATGCCTTGTGCCGTGCGCGAAGGCTTACCAGCGGGGAGTGGAACTCGGGTTGAGAGAGGAGAGGCTGCGCGTTGTGGGACACCCTGCTCATCCTAAGTTCGCCCTCTACAACAGGACCAAGGCAGAGGCGCGGGTTGAGCTGGGGTGGGAGGCTGAGCGTCCGGTCGTTCTTCTCGTAGGCGGTGGAGAGGGAATGGGGATCGAACGGGTGGCCCGGGAGATTGACGCGGCGGCGCTTCCGGTGGATCTCGTCGTTGTGGCGGGGCGAAATCTGGCGCTTGCTGAGCGGCTCAGACGCTACCCATGGCAGGTTCCAACCCGCGTCTACGGGTTCGTCACGAACATCGAAGCAATGATGCGAGCATCCGACGTGCTGGTCGGGAAACCCGGACCTGGAGTGATTGGTGAGGCTTCCATCTCGTCGCTCCCGATGATCCTCATCGGCGGCATGGCTCAAGAGCGGCCGAACACACCGTTCGTGGTTGAGGCCGGTGCGGGGGAGGCAGCCTCGAACCCGGCCGAAGCAGCTCGGATCCTTGGGGAGTGGCTCGCTACCCCTGGCGAGCTCGCCCGTCGTGCGGAGCGGGCGCGGGCGATTGCCTTCCCCAATGCTTCGTTCGACGTGGCCGATGAGATCGCCGTCATGAGCGGGGCTCCACGACCTGTAGGCTAGGGGCTGTCGGGGATTCCAGGTCGTCCGAACGTCTTCCGGCTAGCACAGGTCTCGGGCCGGCGGCGGCCCTCAGCCGGTTTGGAGTGTAAGTCCCGTGAGGGCTGAGCCGGTACGGCTCACACAGTGGGCTGTCGGCGTGGCGGAGGAGCGTCGTCCGCCATGACGATGAACGGTCGTGGTGCGCTTCCCTCCACGGGAGGTGTGGGGCCGCACCCAGCCGGGCACCATTCAGTTCTACCATTGTCCGATGTACCATAGCGTCCAGGGGGCTGCAAGGTGACTCCATGAAGATCGGCCTGTTCACGGACACGTACGCGCCAGATGTCAACGGCGTGGTTACGGTGATCCAGCTCATGGAGCGCGAGCTGCGGAGAGCCGGACACGACGTCTGCGTGTTTGCTCCCACCTACCCGGGGCACACGGATGCTGATGGCACTGTCTACCGATTCCCCTCTGTGCGGCTGGTGCTGTACCGTGGGATGCGGTTTGCTCTGCCTGTCGGGGGGCGCAAGGTGTTCCGGTTGATCGCGGGCTTGGACATCGTCCACTCCCATGACCCGTTCTCTGTGGGGCAGGTGGCGTTCTGGGCGGCGTGGCGGCACGGCATCCCGCACCTCCACACGTACCACGCTCTGTACACGGAACTAAGGCGGTACATCCCGCCCCCATTTCGGCCACCACGGCAGGCAGTGGAGCAGATCAGCCGTGCATTCTGCAATCTATGCGACGGGGTGATCGCTCCGTCCCGCGCGGTCGAAACAGAACTCAGATCGTATGGGGTAAGGGTTCCCATTTACTCCCTTCCGTTCGGCGTGGACGAGGAAGAGTTCGCCCACTCCCCGGGGTGGAACGCGCGCCGTGAGCTTGGGCTACCCCCAGGCGAGCTGCTTCTGTTCGTCGGCCGACTGGGATGGGAGAAGAACATCGAGTTCCTATTGCGGTCGTTCCAGCGAGTTCATGCTCAGCGCCCCGAAAGCCACCTCGTGATCGTCGGAGAAGGTCCCCAACGTTGCCGACTGGAATCGTACACAGGCGATCTGGGCATCATGGACGCGGTGACTTTCACCGGCCCGATTTCACGCGGGAGGCTCATCGACCTCTACCGTCAAGCCACCTTGTTCGTGTTCTCCTCGAAGATGGAAACGCAGGGGCTCGTCCTGGTCGAAGCGATGATGGCCGGGTTGCCCGTGGTTGCCGTGGGCGCGATGGGGCCTCTGGACATCGTGACCCCTGGTGAGACAGGGCTGCTGGTGGGCGAAAACGAGGAGGAATTCGCCTCGGCCTGCCACGCGCTCCTCGTCGATGAAACGCGACGGAGACGGCTGAGCGAGGCAGCACGGCACTGGGCAACGGCGCGGAGCGCCCGGGTTTCCACAGCCCAGCTTCTCCATATCTACGAAGAAGCGAAGGCTCGTCAGATCTCACGACGGACCCGGTCCCGCGGACGCGGCCTCAGGGGAGACTGGTTGCGCGGGGGTGACCGGCGGTGAGCCACTGGATAATCTCGGACACGGCCGCGTCTCGACTCTCTCGCGTGAGGCGAACGAGGTGGTCTGCCCTGTGGCGGATCATATAGGCCAGGGGATGGTTGGACCGTCGATGGACGGTGACGAGAAGGTTCTGTGCCTCGTCGAGCGCTTGCTTCACAGTCTGGATGAACAGCGAGGAGCAAAGCTCCATCGGCCCTACTTCATCCACAACCACCAACGCCGCCTCCTCGATCGCCCGTGCGATCGCTCCGACGCCCACTGCCTC
>JAGUVP010000239.1 GCA_020062805.1 Candidatus Bipolaricaulis sp. | reverse complement strand
GGCTGACGGCCTTCGGGGCCCTAGCGGCGCAGGGTCCGTTTGCAGGCCGTGATCGAACGTGCACGTGCGACGGCACGACCGAGTGCTCGATGAACGGCGACGGCCAGTCCATCCAGCAGATGCAGCAGCTTCGCCTGCAGCAGATGGTGGCGGATGGCACGGGCCCGCATGGCATGAGCGGAGGTCGGCAGATGCGCCGCGGACTGTGAGCCGGGTGCTTCATCGCGGATTTCCGTACAGGCACGGGAAGCGGGGGCAACAGCCCCCGCTTCCGCTTCCCCGGGCTTCTCCCCACTGTCGACCTACGAGGGATGATGCTCGGACGTCCATCGTCCTCTGTGGGGATGGAGAGACAGGCGCAGCGCACACCGGCCCGGAGGGCATCCCACCACGGGCCCGCAGTTGATCGCCGGGCCGGGGGTGTGTTATTCTCTCTGCGTGAACGGCGACGAAACCACGCTCCTTTCAGATCAGCAACGGCTCCAAAGGTTGCTCGAACAGCAGAGCCTTGTGCATCGGTTCACCCTCGTCCTGGGGGAGACAACGAACCTTCTCGATCTCTACGAGACGATCTGTCGCTACATCAGCGAGCTGATGGACGCCAATGCGTTCATCGTCTCGTCCTACGATCCGGCACGGAAGGAAATCCGCGCCCGATTCATCATGGCGGATGCCGTGGTCCACGACGCGTCCAGCTTTCCCCCCATTCCCCTCGAGGAGGAGGGCTTCGGGGTCCAGAGCGAGGTGATCCGGACCGGAAAGCCCCTGCTTATTCCCGACTTCGTGGCCGCCATGAGGAGAACGAAGACGGTGCACAGCTTCTCCGAAGATGAGGGGCTCCCGGAGCCCGGAACGCGGGCAGAGACGGAATCCCGCATCTCCACGCGATCAGCTCTTCTCGTTCCGATGAAGATCCGCGGTGAGACGGTGGGGGTCATCCAGGTCCAGAGCAAGCGGTTCGCGGCCTACTCGCCCGAGGACAGCGAGCTTCTCAGTTCGCTGGCCAACGTCGCGGCAATCGCCATCCAGAACGCCCAACTCCTCCGAGAGGCCCGAGAGACGGCCCAACGCCTGCGCACCACCCTCGATGGCGCTGTGGCGGCCATCGCCCGAACCACGGAGTTCCGAGACCCGTATACGGCGGGGCACCAACGACGGGTTGCGGATCTCACCTGTTCCATCGCCGAAGAACTCGCTCTTGATCTGGATCGGATCGAGGGCTTGCGCATCGCGGCGCTGCTTCACGACATCGGCAAGATGGCTATCCCCACTGAAATGCTGACCAGGCCGAGAGAACTCTCGATCTTGGAGTACAGCATGGTGAAACAGCACCCCCAGGTGGCCCATGACATTCTGAAGACGATCAACGCTCCCTGGCCCCTTCATGAGATCGTGCTGCAACACCACGAGCGGCTGGACGGTTCCGGCTACCCGCAGAGCCTCCGTGCCGATGCGATCGTCCTGGAGGCGAGGATCTTGGCGGTGGCCGATGTGGTCGAGGCGATGTGCTCGCACAGGCCCTATCGTGCCGCGCACAGTCTTGACGCCGCTCTCGCGGAGATCGAAGCCCACCGCGGCTCGTTGTTCGACGCCGCTGTCGTGGATGCATGTTCGGCCTTGTTCCGAAGCGGACGGTTTGCATTCGAGTGAAACCCGTGTTCGCGAAGGGATCAAGGAGGTTGACGGGGGCCCACAGCGCGAATCGTGTCCCTGTGTTCCTGGCATTGGTGATGGCTTAGGGAACACCTCCGAAAACGGCCCCTCCTCTTGAGGATCGCGGGGTAGCTACATCCTGGCTGCAGTCTATAATCCTGCGCCATGGGCGAGAAGCGGTACCTCTCCAAGCTGGCCCGGACGTTCGGGGGAACCGAGGCCCCTTCCGCCGGGCCTCTGCCGACATCGCTCAAGCTGGACACAGGTGAGGAGGTGGCCACCCAATTCGGCCCGTGCCTCGTCCTGGCGTCGAAGCACCCGGCGGACCTCTCGTTCCCCGACCGGCATCGCGCTACCGAGACCGTGGCCCAGGCGTTCTCCCTTCTGTTCGGGATTGGGCCGGTGCGGGAGGGGGGGCTTCGGGACGCGGGCGTGCGGACGTTCGCGGACCTGGTTGCCCACCCCCGCTACGGCTCTGAAGCCGGGCGCTGGCTGGCCTCCCTGGAGAGCGGTGATGTGCCAACGCTGTACGAAGGGGTCTCCCGGCGGTTCTCGGCGTCGCACGACCTTCTACTGCACCTTCTCGCGTTCGCCGATCCTCGAGACCTCGTGTTCCTCGACATCGAGACCCTCGGACTCTCCTCTCTCCCCGCGTTCCTCGTCGGGGTGGGGCACCTCAATGAGGGCGGTCTCAATGTTCGCCAGTACTTCGCCCGCACGTTGGGGGAGGAACCGGCGGTGCTCGCGGCCCTTCAAGGGGCGCTCCCCGCGCAGCCGATCGTCGTCTCCTACAACGGGAAGGCCTACGATTGGAACCACCTCCAGGCACGGTGCGCGTACCACGGGCTGGAGGCGCTTCCGGAGCCGGTGCACCTCGACCTGCTCTTCTTCGCCCGTCGCCGGTGGGGGACGGAGCTTCTCGATTGCTCGCTGTCCGCGGTGGAACGGGCCGTGCTCGGGGTGATCCGGGAGCTCGACGTGCCCGGCGAGTACGTGCCGGCCCTCTACCAGAACTACCTTCGCACCGGATCAGCGACGGCTCTGCTCCCCGTGATCGCCCACAACCGGGAGGATGTGGTGACCTTGGCCCGGCTTCTGTCTGCGCTCCTCGAACGGGTGACCGGTTCTGGCTGACCTCCTCTCCCGCCTCGCCTCCGAGCCGTGGTACCACGGGCAGGTGATCGCCTCGCTCAACATTTCATCCCGACCCGGCGTCTACGCCGCGCCGCCGGCAGATCTTCCCCCTGGGGGACGGGAGTGGCTGGCGCGGGAGGGGCTTCGGCTCTACAGCCATCAGGCCGCGGCGATGGAGCATCTCCTCGCGGGACGGAACGTGGTCCTCTCCACCGGCCCCTCGTCGGGCAAGACGCTCGCGCTGGCCCTGCCCATCGTGTCGGCCTTGGCCCAGGACCCGGGGGCGACAGCGCTCCTCCTCTACCCCATGAAGGCCCTCTCTCAGGATCAGCTCGGGAAGTGGACCGAGCTCGCCGAGGCGCTCGGTTTGGAAGGGGTGGTGGGCGTTTACGATGGGGACACGCCTTCGCATCGCCGGCCCCGGCTGCGGGCAGAGGGACGCATTCTCCTCACAAACCCGTACGCCCTTCACCAGTACCTGGAGTGGCACCACCGCTGGGCACCGTTCTTGAAGGGGGTACGGTACGTGGTTGTGGACGAGGGGCACTGGTATCGGGGTGTGTTCGGGTCCGGCGTGGCCCTCCTCCTGCGCAGGTTGGGACGGGTGCTCGCCCGCTACGGTGCGGAGCCCACGTATGCCGTAGCGTCGGCTACCACCGGCGATCCGCGGCTCCTCGGGGAGCACCTCCTGGGTCGCCCCGTGGAGGTGGTGAACCGGGACGGCTCGCCGCAGGGGGCGCGTACGTGGTGGGCGTGGGAGCCGGATCTCGATCCCGAGAGCTCCCCGTTTCTGCAGGCGGTGGACCTGTGTCGGTTCCTCGTCGGCGCGGGACTGCAGACCCTCGCCTTCGTCCCCTCGAGGCGGATGGCGGAAGCCCTCGCTCAAGCCGTCAAAGAGCAGTCGCAAG
Source organism: Candidatus Bipolaricaulis sp. (assembly GCA_020062805.1). Taxonomy (GTDB): domain Bacteria; phylum Bipolaricaulota; class Bipolaricaulia; order Bipolaricaulales; family Bipolaricaulaceae; genus Bipolaricaulis. Next base: position 95 of record JAGUVP010000239.1, on the reverse strand, counting down.
TGCCACGCCCCAGGTCTGACTCGCGACCTGCGACTCGTGGCTGCGGTGCTGTGGCGTCGTACCGCGCGGGGTACCGGCCGGAGGAGCGGCGGGAG
>JAGUVP010000216.1 GCA_020062805.1 Candidatus Bipolaricaulis sp. | reverse complement strand
GCGTCCTCGAGGATGGTGCGGGAGGCAGGACGTTGCTGCTCGTCGTGGGGCAGGAAGACCATCGCTACGGCAAGCCTCCCGGGGCCGCTCAGTTCATAGCCAAGGCGAGCCGCTTCGGGAGCCAGCAACTCGAACGGGACCTGAATGGTCACCCCGGCCCCGTCGCCGGAGGCCGCATCGGCGGAAACCGCCCCGCGGTGGGTGAGGTTGACCACGCTCTCGACGGCCAGCTCCACGATGCGATGGCTGCGGGAACCGTCGATGTTGGCGATGAACCCGGTGCCGCACGCGTCGTGACTCTGCGTGGGGTCGTAAAGACCGCGGGCCACGTGTACGGGATCAGCGGGAGTCGGCAGGAACGGGGAGCTGGTGCGGTCCATCAGGAGCCATATCCCAACCGGCAGCTGTGTATATACGAGAGGGGTACACCCACAGCGACCGGCCGGTCGGCCGCCGGGAGAACGAATATCATAGCGAACAGGGCCCCCCTTGCGGATGCCATATTGCGCAAATCATCACAATCTGGCAAGCGGCTGCACCAGATACCACGAGTCGAGCAGCGCTCTCATGCAGGCCCGGCGGTCCACGTAGTGCCTTAGTAAAGAGATGGTTGAGGCACGAGATCATCCTGATCACGCGTGCTAGCCTCGGCATTACATCGATCACGGACCGCCCGGGAGCGTATGCGCGTGGAGAATGATCAGGGCTGGCGGGCCCCGTCGCGAGGCCGTGTTGGCCACCTCGTAAACTCCCTCGGTTGGGCCCGGATCCCCGCCGTTGCTACCTTCGTCATGATTGCGCTCCTCGGGGTGCTGCTGGTCGCGGGCACAGCTGGCGTATCGGCCCAGGAGGGCGAGGAAGAAGAGGGCCCCACCGATCCGCTGAACGTTCAGGAAGAGGTGCGCGGCACCACCAGCTTGAACGATCTCGGCTTCGGCGACTCCCGGGCCTCGGGACGCGGCGCCGTGCAGCAGTTCTTCTTCCCTGGACCGGGCGACTTCCAACTCGGTGAAGGCTCGCGGGTAGTCCTCACTCTCAGCCACTCGAACCTGCTCGACCCTGCCGTCTCGACGGTGAACGTGGTGCTGAATGACCGCCCGATCCAGGTGATCCGGCTGGATACCACGAACATCGATCCCACGACGTATGTCGTACAGTTGCCGCAGGACGTGATTCAGAAGGACTTCAACCAGCTCACGCTGGAATACAACATGACGATGGGCCTCGAATGCGAGGATCCCAACCACCCCGCGCTGTACTCCACGGTGCACAACGACACCCGGCTTGTGCTGGAGTTCGCGCAGAACCCACCCATCCCCGTACTGGAAGAACCGAACCTGGTGACCTATCCCTACCCGTTCTTCCGGGGCGGGTACCCCGTGGTGGCGCCGGTCACCATCGTGATTCCGGATACCCCCACGACCGAGGAACTCACCGCTGCCTACCGGATTGCCATCGATCTGGCGACACGCGTGTTCTTCGACCTCGATCTCCTGAACGTCGAGCGCGTGGGGCAACTCACGGCCGAGCAGCGCCGCGAGCACCAGCTCGTCCTGATCGGGACGCCTCAGCAAGCGATCGTCCGGGAAGCGCTCGAAGGCAGCACCTTCAGTCTGAGCGGCGATCAGATCATGCGATCCGGGCAAACGCTCGCTCCTGAGTTTGGCGTGCTGTTGCTTCGTCAGTCTCCCTGGAACCCCACGCTGCGCACCCTGTTGATCACCGGTTCCACCCCGGAGGGGGTGTCCCGCTCCATCGACGCGATCACCAGCCCGGAGCCATCCGCGCTGTTCGCCAGCGCCGAGGCGGTGCTGACACAGCCGATCGCCCCGCCGAGTTCATCGCGACAGTTCGCCTCGATCTTTACCTTCGGTGACCTGGGGCTCGCGGATCAGACCTACGTCGGCTCAGCCCAGAATACCTACGAGATTCTGTTCAGCTCCCCGGCGCTTGCACCCGGCGCTCAGGCTGAGCTGGATCTACTCGTCTCGACGCCGCAGATCCTCGACCGCAATCGCTCGAACATCGTCGTGGAGCTCAACGGCGTGAACGTCGAGACGATCGAGCTGCAGAATGAACAGGCGCAGAGTGCGCCCTACCGCGTCGACATCCCCACAGAACTCGTGCGCATCGGGCCGAATACCCTGCGGCTGCGCTCCCAGCTGTACACCGAGGATCCCGTAGAGGCGCTCGGCCCGTGCGTCTCTACCGCTCCGGAACGCCTCTGGCTGACCTATCACCAGGACTCCGCAATCGCGCTGCCCGAGGCAGGTGGCGAGGTGACCGTCGGCGCCGATCTAGCCTCGCTGCCCTTCCCATTCTCGGGCCTGCTGGGCATCGCCGAGACGACCTTCGTGATCGACCCGGAAAACCCGCTGTCGCTCCGTGG
>JAGUVP010000266.1 GCA_020062805.1 Candidatus Bipolaricaulis sp. | reverse complement strand
TGGTGTCCTGCCCCGCGCATCCGGCGCTGCGCGATGGCCTGCTCGTCCCGCCGGTCGGCGACCCCCGCGCATCGTACCTGTTCGTGCGCCGGGGACACGAGGACGCGGTGGCGAGCTTCTTCGCCCGGCACTTTCCGGACGCGTTCACCGTGCTCACGGTGGAGGAGGCGTTGAAGCGGAAGCTGTGGGGGCTGGAGGAGCCCACGCCGGCCGTGCGGGCGCTCCTCGGCGACTTCCTCGTCCTGTCCCGTGAGCGGAAGTTCCTCCTCTGGCCGACGGAGGAGTTCAAGCTGCGCGGGCTGCACGGGTCCCTGACCCCCGGCGAGCTGTACGTGCCGCTCTTGGCACGAACTGTATAGAGGAGGCGCGCATGGTGATCGTGAGAGAGATGACCGAAGTCCAGAGCACCGACATGTCGAACGGTGCCGAGATCGTGGGCGTTCTGAAGCGGGTTCTGGTCGGGCCGTCCGACGGTGCGCCCACGTTCGCGGTGCGCCTGTTCACGCTGACCCCTGGCGGCCACACCCCGGCCCACACCCACCCGTTCGAGCACGGAGTGGTCGTGCTCCGCGGTCGGGGCACCGTGCTCACCACGACCGGCCTTGTCCCCATCCAGGAGGGATCCGTGGTGTTCGTCCCCTCGGGCGACTACCACCAGTTCCGGAACGGAGGTCCGGAGCGACTTGACTTCCTGTGCATCATCCCCGTGCAGCACGAGATCTAGCGAACACTCCCCCGAGAGCCGAGAGCGAGAGCACGAGAGGAGAGGGGGAAGAGGGGTCAGATCTTGTCTTGCCACATTCCCGCCAGTAAGTATCCCGCAGGTGGCCCAGTTCATGCACGAAACAAGATCTGACCCCATGGGTTGGGAGCGGCGGGTGCTGGTCGGGCTGTCGGGCGGGGTGGATTCCGCAGTCGCCGCGCACCTCCTCCGTGAGGCGGGCCACGAGGTTCACGGGCTCACGCTGTGGCTGTGGAAGCCGGAGGGACCGCTCGAGAGCCCGTGCTGCTCGGTGGACACGGCAGCCCTTGCCGCCGGCGAACTGGGGATCCCCCACGAGGTCGTCCAGGCGCAGGAGGAGTTCCGCGAGCTTGTCGTGGAACCCGCGCTTCGAACCTATCGAGCGGGCCTGACGCCCAATCCATGCGCCGTGTGCAACCGGGAGGTCCGATTCACGCTTCTTTGCCGCGAGGCCGACCGACGGGGAATCGAGTTCGTGGCCACGGGACATCACGCCCAGGTCCGGCGCACGGACGGCGCGGTGCGTCTCCTGCGCGGACGCGACCGGGTCAAGGATCAGTCGTACTTCCTGTACGGGCTGGGCCGTGGAGAACTCGCCCGCGCGCTGTTCCCGGTGGGGGAGAAGACGAAGCCCGAGATCAAGGCCCTCGCGGCAGCCCTCGGCCTGACGGCGGCCCGGCTTCGGGAGAGCCAGGACCTGTGCTTCGCCCCGGAGGGCATGGCAGCGCTCATCCCGGACGCCCCTCCCGGGCCGATCCTCGACCTGCGCGGTCGCCTGCTCGGCGAACACCAGGGCCTTCCCCGCTACACGATCGGTCAGAGGAAGGGCCTCGGGCTCTCCACGCCCGAACCCCTGTACGTGGTGTCCCTCGATTCTGGGCGGAACGCGGTGGTGGTGGGTCCCGAATCGGCCCTGTATGCCGCGGGCCTCGTGGCAACGAACCTCCACTGGATGGACGGGGACCCGCCCGGGGATTCCTTTCCCGCTGAGGTCCAGGTGAGATACCGGAGCGCCGCCGTTCCCGCGGAAGTCAGGGTCGAGAACGCCGCGGCTCACGTCTCGTTTGCCCAGCCCGTGAGGGCGATCACCCCGGGTCAGGCCGCCGTGTTCTACCGCGGCGACGAGGTGCTGGGTGGGGGCACCATCGCCCGCGCCCTGTAGCTACTCCGAAAGGCGCTCGCTCGCCAGCCGGGGGTCGAGCGCGTCGCGCAGTCCCTCGCCCAACAGGTTCACCCCGAGCACGAACAGGAGAATCGCGATCCCGGGAAACGTCGAGATCCACCACGCCCGGAACAGGTAATCCCGGCCGTCGGCGATGATCACCCCCCAGCTCGGTTGCGGCGGCTGGATGCCCAAGCCGAGGAACGACAACGACGCCTCCATCAAGATCACCCATCCCACGCGGAGCGTCGCCACGACCACCGCCCCGGGGATCACGTTCGGAAGGAGATGCCGAAACAGGATTCGGAACAGACCTGCGCCCGCAGCCCGCGACGCCTCGACGAACGCGGCGTTCTTCAGGGCGAGGGCCTCGCTGCGGACGATCCGGCACGCCGTAACCCATTCCTTGAAGGCCAACGCCACCACGAGGTTCAGGAACCCTGGCCCGAACAGGCCCATGAGGGCGATCGCCAACACGAGATACGGAAACGCCAGCAGTACGTCCACGAGGCGCTGAACCGTCGTGTCCACCCATCCTCCGACGTACGCGGACACGAGCCCCAGCACTACCCCCACAACGATGCTCATCCCGACAACCAGAAGCCCGAGCGAGATGGACACCCGGCCACCGTGGAGGATCCGGCTGAGGATGTCGCGGCCGAGGTTGTCGGTTCCGAGGAGGTACGGCTTTCCGCTGGCGGATACGATGCTCGGGCTGCGCAGCCGGTCGGGGAGCCGCCCGCGCAGTGGGTCGTGGGGCGTGATCCACGGGGCGAGGAGTGACGACAGGCTGAGCACGAGGACGAGAATCCCCCCCCCAAGAGCGAGCCGGTTCCGGCGAAACGCCCGCCACGCCCGGGATCCCACCTAGCCCTCCTTCCCGTGAGAGATGCGCGGGTTGAGGAACGCGTAGGAAAGGTCGGCGGCCAGGTTGAGAACCACGTAGGTCAGCGCGTAGACAAGCACGCACCCTTGTACGAGGGGGAAGTCCCGGGTCTTCACCGCATCCACCACCCGCTGCCCCAGCCCGGGCCAGGCAAACACGGTCTCCACGACCATGTTGCCGCCCAGGAGCGCTCCCAGGTTGAGCGCCACCGCCGTCACAACCGGAAGCAGAGCGTTGCGCAGCGCGTGGCGAACGACCACCCGGCCCTCGGGAACGCCCTTGGCGCGCGCCGTACGCACGTAGTCCTGCCCAATCGTCTCCGACAGGCTCGATCGGGTAATGCGCATCGTCATCGCCATCATCCCGGCAGACATGGCCAGCGCCGGCATGGCGAGGTGCCGCAGGACATCGAGGGCGGCGCGTCCGTTTCCCTGGAGGAGCGCGTCGAGAAGGAGGAACCCCGTCTGCGGCTCCAGTCCCGTCCCGTACGCCATCCTTCCCGCCACGGGCAGCACCCGCATCGTGACCGAGAAGAAGATGATCAAAATCAAACCCAGCCAGAACCCGGGCATGGACACCCCCACCAGGGAGAGCAGGGTCCCCACGTTGTCGAGAAGCGAGTAGCGGCGGACCGCAGCGACCACCCCGGCCGGGATCGCAACCAGAAGGGCGATCAGGGCCGCAAACAACGAGAGCTCGAGGGTCGCCGGAATGCGTTCGCCGATCAGCTCCGCCACCGGGCGGCGGTGGACAATGGACCGCCCGAGATCCCCCCGGGCAATCCCCCACAGGAACCTCCCGTACTGCTCGAGAAAAGGCCGGTCAAGCCCGAACTCGTGGCGGATGCGGGCCATCTCCTCCTGGGAAACGATTCCCGCTTGCCCCATGTACAGCTCCACCGGGTCCCCGGGGGTGAGGTACATGAGGAGAAACACCACGAACGTCACCCCGAGGAACACGGGTACGGCCTGGACGAGTCGGCGGGCGAGGTAGGAGATCACAGGAGGGACGAGCCGGGAGACGGAGAGGGGCCCGCGCGGGCCCCTCTCCAGGCCTGCCTAGTTCGCTAGATCCACGTCGTGAAGGTTGATCCGGCTGTCCGGGCTCGGCTCCCAGCCCACAACCTTGCGGCTCACGCCGTAACTCTCCTGGGCCACCCACAGGAACGCCATCGGAGCGTCGTCGTAGATCACCTGTTGGGCGATCTGGTACGCCACCCGACGCACCTCCGGATCCACGGTCACCCGCTCGGCGAGGTCGATCAGACCTTCCAGCACGCGACTCGAGTACCCGCTGAAGTTCCCGCGTTCTCGGGTCACGAGCTTGGGGATCATGATGTCATTCGGCTCGAGGGTCGAGTTGCCCCAATCCCCGAGGTGCATCATCCGCCTCCCCGCGAGGAGCTCCCCTTGGAGGATTCCCCAGTCCCACTCCTGAACCTTGGCATCGATCCCCACGTCACGCAGCATTTCCGCGATGACGAGCGCCACATCCCTGAAGTGGGGCTGCGTATCGATCGTTACGGTGAACCCGGCGCCGTACCCGGCGGCGGAGAGGAGAGCCTTCGCCTTTTCCGGGTCGTACCCGTACGGCGTCAGCGGCGCGTAGAACGGGGAGTCGGGCGACATGATGGTCGGGATGGGGGTGGCCAACCCGTTGAGGATGAACTCGATGATCAAGTCCACGTCGATCGCGTAGCTGATCGCCCGCCGCACGCGCACGTCATCGAACGGAGATTGGTTGACGTTCATCTCCAGAAAGGCGCTGCGTGTACCACGGACGCTCATCACGGTGAGGTTCACATCGGCCTCGATCTCCGGGATCAGATCAACCGGGATCCGCGTGGCGATGTGGATATCCCCTGCGCGCAATGCCGCGATCCGGGTCGAGGTCTCGGGGAGCACGCGGAAAATGACCCGATCCACCAACGCCGGTCCCACGGGGGGAATGTCCGTGGACCCGCCGTAGTAGGCGGCGTAGCGCTCCATCACCACCTGCTGGCCCTTGTCCCAACGCACGAATCGGAACGGCCCTGTACCGATCGGGTTTGCCGCGAATCGCTCGTCGCCGACCGCCTCGATGTAGTGCTTGGGAACGATGAGGGTGTGGGGAAGAAACGAGGGCAGGGCCGCAAACGGAACGGAGGTGATGAGCTTGACCGCGAGCGGGCCCATGGCCACGGCGTCGATCACGGGGTCCAGGAGCCCTTTACGGGGGGAAGTCATCCCGGAGATTCGCCCCTCCTTCACCGTCCGCTCGACCGTGAACACCACGTCGTCCGCGGTGAACGGGGCCCCATCGTGCCAGGTCACCCCATCGCGCAGATAGAAGACCCACTCTGTGTCTGAGAGTCGCTCCCAGGACGCAGCAAGCTCGGGCACGATCCGCCCGTCCGGCGTCCGCGTCACCAGACCGTCGAACATGTTGCGGAGAATCGTCTCCGTCTCCCGATGCCGGAAGTTGCCCGGATCGAGGGTGAGGGCATCGGCCTCAATCCCCACGACCAACGTCTTCGCCTCCTGGGCCAGGCCCAGGACCGACAGCGCAGCCACCAATACCATTGCGAGGCACTGCATCTTCCTGTGGTTCATGTTCTCCCTCCTTTACTGCTGGATTGCTGAATGAGGGTGCAATCGCGTTTGCCGTGAACAAACCCCGAGGTGTATGAGGTGAAAAAGAGGGTACCGGCGAACTGCCCCCCTCGCAAGGAGCGAGCCGCCTCCACGATGGAGACGGCTCGTTCCGAACAGGCTGACTGGCTCAGCCGAGTTTGGGGGGAATAACGATCTTCCCGAGGTTCTTCTCGTACTTCTCGATGTTCTCCCCGATCGCCTCGTACAGGCGCTTCATGTGTCGGGGGGAAAGGATGACCCGCGACACGAGGAGGGCTTGGCCCCGCTCCGGGGTCTGGGCCTGGGGATCCACGAGGAGAAAGTCGATGAAGAACTCGTCCGGCTGATGGGAGATCACGGCGAGGTTCGCGTAGACGCCTTTCCGGGTCTCCATCTCTGCTCCAACCTGCATTTCGCGTTCTGTGACCATGGCACCTCCGCTAGGCATCCTAGCTGGACCCGAGCTGAGCGGCAAGCTCAGAGCGCGTTCACGTTTCCAATGGGTCGCTCATCCCGTATAATCCCCGGTCTTCATGCGCGGCATCTTCCGAGAGCTGTGGCGGTATCGGTGGCGCCTGCTCGCAGGCGTCCTCGCTTTGTTCGTAGTGGATGCGTTCCAGCTCATCGCCCCGCTCATCGTGCGCAGCGCAGTGGACGACCTCGTCGCCGGAACGGGAGCCGGTCTCGTCCGCTACGCCCTGTACCTGACAGGCATCGCCGTGGTCGTGTTCGGGTTCCGGTTCGTGTGGCGGGTCCTCCTGTTCGGCGCCGGCCGCATGATCGAGCGGGACATGCGCAACCGCCTCTACGCCCACCTCCTCAAGCTCTCCCCCGCCTACTACGTCGAGCACTCCACCGGCGACCTCATGGCCCACGCCACGAACGACCTCGAGGCCGTGCGCCGCTCGTGCAGCATGGGCGTGCTGATGGCCTCGGATGCCGTGATCATGATCTCATTCTCGCTCGTAGCGATGACTGGGATCTCCCCGCTCCTCACCCTGTACGCGTTCATCCCGCTGCCGTTCATCACCGTGGCGGTGATGGGGTTCGGGCGGCTCATCCACCGCCGATTCGAGCGGGCTCAGGCCGCGTTCTCCTCCCTCACGGAGCGGGTGCGGGAGGCTCTGTCCGGGATTCGGCTCCTGCGCGGGTTCGCCCGCGAGGAGGGCATCGAGGGCGCGTTCGCCGCCACCAACCGCGAGAACGTCGAAGCGAACCTGTCCCTTACCCGAGCGTGGGGCGTGTTCGAGCCGATGGTCGGCCTGCTGGCCGGCCTGGGCACGGCGATCATCGTCTGGTTCGGCGGACGGGGCGTGCTCGGCGGCACGCTCAGCCTCGGCGGCCTGGTGGCGTTCACGAGCTACCTGGGGATGATGGTGTGGCCGATGATGGCCATCGGCTGGATCGTGAACACGCTCCAGCAGGGCGCAGCCTCGATGAAGCGGTTGGACAAGATCTTCGCCGAGATGCCGGACATCACGAGCCCCGCCGATCCCCTCCCTCTGCCTTCGTCGCGGCGGATCGAGTTCCGGAACCTCACGTTCGCCTATCCCGGCACGGACCGTCCAGCACTGCAGGACGTGAACCTGGTCGTGGAGGAGGGGATGACCCTCGGGGTCGTCGGCCTCACCGGGTCCGGCAAATCCACCCTCGTCCGCCTCCTGCCCCGCCTCTACGATCCCCCGCCGGGGACGGTGCTCCTCGGCGGCGTCGACATCCGAGAACTCGACCTTCACCCGCTGCGCGACCAGATCGGGATGGTTCCGCAAGACGTGTTCCTCTTCTCAGCGACGCTGCGGGAGAACATCGCCTACGGCCGGCCGGACGCGAGCGAGGACGA
>JAGUVP010000082.1 GCA_020062805.1 Candidatus Bipolaricaulis sp. | reverse complement strand
GGTGTTCGGTGCCGATGACCCGAAGGCGGGGGCGGCCGGATCGCTGTACAACGTGTTCGCCGACCCGAGGTTGAACCACGAGATCCCCCTGCGGGCGCGGGTGCGGGCCGAGGAGTGCGGGGCGTTGCTGACCGAGTTCTTCGAGGCCCGGCGGGTCGACGGCTGATCCGGGTGGCACCGAGCGGCCGGTCGACTAGAGTCGTAGGCCGCACGCTGCGGCGTGCCCGGGAAGGTTGCCAGAGCGGACGAATGGGACGGTCTCGAAAACCGTTGAGGTCGCAAGGCCTCCGAGGGTTCGAATCCCTCACCTTCCGCCACCAGGGCTTTCCGGTGTCGGCCCGTGCCGCCTGGTTCCGGGGCGCAGTGCTCTGACCTGTGGAAACGTCCGCCCCCTGTCATCCGGTGGCGACCGGTGCCGGCCGGTACCGGGGAGCGTTCCTTCCCGACTGGCAGGCGCCGAGGACCTGATTGTCCGCCCGAGGGCGTGCAGCTGCTCCCCGAGGATCTGCGGGCGATCGTGATGGCGCTTCGCCACATCCTGGACTCGACGAACGAGGATGACCTCGTGAACCTCGACGCAGTCGACATCGCTCGTCAGCTCGAACGGGCGAGGCGGCGGCAGTACGAAGAGGGATGACATGGCCAAGGGCACGAACATGGTGCAGTCGCCGAGGCCCGACGGAGACTCCTTGCGTAGGCGCGGATCAAGCGTCGCCACCATCCGCGACCCTGTAGGCGATGAGGTGTCCTCCCGACGTCCGGTGTCGTCTGAGCCTGGGGCCGTGCGATCGGTGCCGGCTGACACGTCAGCAGAGGTCCAACGGATGTTGGACGAGCGCTGGCGAGCGGCAACACCGGCAGAGAAGGCGACCCTGGTCGATGCCTTGTTCCGTAACTGCACCGCCATGGCCCTGACCGGCATCAGGTTGCAGCACCCCGACGCCACACCGGACGAGGTCCGCTACCAACTGGCCCTGCGCCGCTACGGCCGCGAGGTGGCCGACCTCTACCACGAGGTGGCACCGGATCGGTGACCTCACCACCTCGTCGCTTACCGCTCCGCCCTGCTCGACGAGCTCAACACTTCGTCCGTGTTCGCGAGACCTGAACGAACCACATGGATCCAGCCCGCCTAGCCTGACGGCTGGGTGCCCGACGGGTTCCGGCCCGCTGGGCCGCCCGACGGCAGCACGGCGCAGCGCTCCTTCGGATGGTGCGCTCGGAGGGGAAGGCGTTCTCGTGCATGACGAGTCTGTGGATCCGGTCGAGCCTGTGGAACCGGTCGAGGATCGGGCGAGTGGCTACGACATCTTCGACCCAGCGTTTGCGGCGCATCCCCTGGCGGTGCTCGGCGACCTTCGGGAGCGTGGCTCGGTAGCGAGAAGCGAGCACTGGGGCGGGTCATGGCTGCCGCTCCGCTACACGGATGTGTTTGCGATCGCCCACGACCCTGTTCGCTACTCCTCGACCGACGTGTACGTCGTTCCGGTCCCCCTGCCTCATGACGAGCTGGGACGTCGGAAACGGTCGATCCTCTTCACCGATCCGCCGTTGCACGCCGAAGAGAGGCGGCTGATCCTCCCGTTCTTCGCCCCGCCCAAGATCGAGGACTTCGCTGCATCCACTCGCGATCTCTGCAATCGGCTGATCGACGGTTTCATCGATGACGGCGTGGTGGACGCATCCACCCGGTACGCCAAGCAGATACCGCCGCGCATCATCGCCGCCATCCTCGGGGTCGATGCCGAACGCGCCGACGAGTTCGCCAGCTGGGTGGATGCGTCGCTCGATCTCTCCAACCCACCGAGGCGGGCCGAGCATCGCCAGATCATCCTCGACTTCTTCCGTGACGAGATCGCCCGCCGAGCGGATCAGCCGGGGACGGACCTGATCTCCTGGCTCCTGCGCCAGGAGATCGATGGGCAGCCGTTCGCCATGCACCTGCTCGAAGAGAACTTGATGTTGATGCTGGCGGCCGGAGTCGATACGACGTGGGGTGCGATCGGCTTTGCACTGTGGCATCTCGCTTCCCACCCGGAAGACGTCGCCGCGCTCAAGGCCGAGCCCGCCTTGTTGGACACCGCAGTCGAGGAACTGCTCCGAGCCTCGTCACCGGTGACGATGGCGCGCATCGTGCAGGAGAACACCGAGATGGCGGGATGTTTGCTACAACGCGGTGACCGGGTCCTGCTCTCCTTCATGGCCGCGAACCATGACCCGTCCGTGTTCGATCAGCCGGAACGCATCGACCTCCGCCGCACCCCGAACCGGCACATCGCTTTCGGCACCGGGATACATCGGTGCGCGGGATCCAACCTCGCTCGGATGGAACTGCGGGTTGCGCTGTCCACCTGGATCGAGCGCATCCCCTCCTTTCGACTCGCCGAACCGGAGGACGTGACTTGGTCGAACGGCCAAGTGCGCGTCCTCAAGCGCCTCGCACTCGCCATCGGTTGACAACAGCGCTCACACATCGCCCACCACTGACCCACAGGGAGTGCGGGCCGTTCACCCGCCGCCGTGCCGTCGAGCCGGTCGAGCT
>JAGUVP010000017.1 GCA_020062805.1 Candidatus Bipolaricaulis sp. | reverse complement strand
GATGAGCACCCGCCGGGCCTGCCCGGCCGTTCTCCGCCCCGTCCGCTCGTGGATCAAGCGAGCTGCGAACCGGGCGCCTCCGAGCAGGAGCAAGGCAAACGCTCCGGCGATCGCCGGCACACTGCGCGGGACGAGCACGTTGCCCGTGAGGCCGATGCCGACGAAGAAAAGGGCGAGCGTGCCCAGTCCGATGGCAGTGGCCAGGCGAAGGAGGTCGCGCGCCCCGATCGTCGACCACGATTGCCGATAGAGCGAGAACCCCCAGATCATCACCGCCCGAACCGGCAACCCGATCAGCAAGTAGGCGATCATGCTGGGAACGTGCTGTGCGCGGATGGTCTCCAGCCGCAGGAGGTAGGCCAGCGGTACCGCCCCCGACCAGAGAACGAGGTCGACGAAGAACCTCGCCCACGCCCGGCCAAAAAGGCTGAGACTCCGCCTCATGCCTTCACCCTTCTGTCCCGTACGCTACCTCCCTCCCTGCGTCCACCGGCTTCTCTGCCGCCGCCCACACGGGAGCCACAGCGGCATACCGCACACGACCGCCTCTGCCCATCCATCTCCGCGGTCCCACAGGCCACATGCTACAAGCCACACGCCCGTCCAAGCGCGTCCACCACGCACTCCACCTGATGCTCCGTCATGCTACCGTGGAAGGGGAGCGCCACCGTGCGCCGGGCCGCCTCCTCCGTGACTGGAAGCATCCCCTCCCGCGTCCCCAGCTGCGCGCGGACATACGGCTGCAGGTGCACCGGCGAAAAGTAGCCGCGGGACGGGATGCCCTGCTTGGCCAGTGACGCCATCACCGAATCGCGATGCAGGCCTCCCGCCAGGGTCACCACGTACACGAACCAGCTCATCCGCACGTGGGGTCGCACCATCGGGGGCCGGACCCAATCCAATCCCGCCAGCCGTTCCGTGTACATCGCCGCCACCCGAGCCCGGTTGGCAAGAAGACCCTCGATCCTCCGCATCTGAGACACGCCGAGCGCAGCCGACATCTCCGTCATCCGGTAGTTGTAGCCCAGCCGCTCGTGTTCGAGCCAGGAACCCATCTCCCCCCGCCCCTGGTTGCGCATACTTCGGCAGAGACGAGCGATCTCATCGCAAGCCGTGACGATGATCCCCCCCTCGCCGGTGGTGATCTGTTTGTTGGGGTAGAACGCGAATGCCGCCGCATCCCCGAACTGCCCGAGCTTGCGGCCCCTGTACTCCGCGCCGATCGCCTCGCAGGAGTCGTCAATGACCTTCAGATCGTGCTCAGATGCAATGCGCGCGACCTCGTCCCACTCCGCCGGGTGTCCGAACACATCCACCGCCATGATCGCCTTCGTGCGGGGCGTAATCCTGCGTTCCACATCCCCAGGATCCAGGTTGTACGTGTCGGGCTCGACGTCCACGAACACCGGCGTCGCGCCTTCGTAGAGGATCACGTTGGCACTGGCGGCGAACGTGAACGACGGCACCAGGACCTCGTCGCCCGGGCCGATCCCCAGGGCGCGGACGATCAAGTGGAGAGCGGTCGTCCCCGAACTCACCGCCACCGCATGCTTTACCCCGACGTACTCGGCGATCCGGCGCTCGAACTCCTCCGTCTGGGGACCCAGTGCCAGCCGCCCCGAGCGGACCACCTCGGCCACCGCCTGGACGTCGTCTTCGTTGACATTCGGTGCCGACATCGGGATGTGCTCACGAACGCGGTCCATGGCACACCTCCAAGAACGCTTTCCTTGAGATCCCAGTCTGTCGGAGCACAGTCCGCAACGTTCCGGCTTTGTACGCCTTGTGATTCGGGATGGTCATTGGGGTGATGCTTCCATTCAGGTTGAGCCGCCGAAAAGCGATGTGCTCCGCTTCCCTGACGATCTCAGATACCAGCCGTTCCAGGGTAGCCAGTACCCGCTGCTTGGGAGCGTCGCGAGGGGATCTAGACATTCACAGCAACTTCCGCCTCAGCAAGGAAGATGTCCTCCGCGGCGACCGGCTCCCCGAGGATGTCTGAGCCGGAGGTTTCGATGTGGAATGCGATCGCGTGCTTGACGTTGGCCAAGGCTTCCTCGAACGTCTCCCCGTCGCTCACAATGACCCCGCGAAGTCCGAGGGGGTAGGCAACATAGCCATCCTCCGTCTTCTCCACGATGACCTTGAAACGTTGTCTCATCGCGTGTCCCCCTTGAGGCAGTATAGGGCCGCTGAGCCGGCCATCAACAGACTCGGGTACCACGGACCCCGGACTCCCGGCCCACGCCCTTCCCATAAGCCACAAGCTACAAGCCACAGGCTGGCAGCGGACCACGCACCACGGACAACGGACTCTCGACTGACGTTACGGACAACGGCCCCCGGACCCTAAGAATGAAGGTCTGACCCCGAACCCAGTCGGAAGTACTCACGGATCGCCTCGCGAAGCGAAACACGCGGCTCCCATCCAAGGTCACGGCGGATGCGCGTGATGTCCAGCTCTAGGTGTCGCGGCCCTGTGGGTGGGATCTCTGGGTGTTTCCTGCAAGCCGCCGCGTTCAGCCCGACCGCGGCAGCTTCCTCCCGAACTGCTTCGGCGATCTCCAAGATCGAATGACTCTGTCCCCCTCCCAGGTTGTAGACACGGCTGGCGAGCTGTCCAACTCGATCGAGGATCGTGCTGATGCCTCTGACCAGATCGCGAATATGAACCAGATCCATTCGCTGGCTCCCAACGCCGTGGATCTCGATTGCCTTTCCCTCTCTTGCTTGTAGAACGAACCGGCCGATCAACTCGTCCCACCGCATGAACAACCCGGCGCCATAGACGCGAGATACTCTCAGGACAACCGGTTCCATCCCGGTCAACCGACTCAAGACAGCTTGTTCCGCCGCGTACTTGCTGAGAGCGTAGGCGCCCTGGGGTTCGGGCCGCTGATCCTCTCTCCAGGGAGGATCGCCGCTTCCGTACACGGATTGACTCGACAACAGCACGAACCGGGCAACGGCAGCAGCGTCTGCCAGGTCCCACAGGCGAACCGTCCCTCCCACGTTGGTCTCAACCGCCAGAGCAGGCGACACACGGGCCTCCGGCTCGCGCACCGCCGCAGCGTGAACGACCGCATCTACACCTCGCGGAAGTTCGTGCAGCTCCCTCAACTCGCACGGCAGCAGCGAGAGACGAGGTGCCCCTGAAGGGGCAGCCTCGCCGAGACGCCGCAGTTTCTCCGGGGACCGCCCTTGCGCCAGTACCTCGTGTCCCAGCTTGAGCAGATGGACGCAGAGTTCAGCTCCGATGAACCCTGTCGCGCCCGTAATCAGCACGCTCACTTCTGCTCCATCAGATGGTCGTGCTCCAACCGTGGCCGTGCACGCGGCCGGTGTTCCTGACTTGATCGAGATCCTCTCGAGGGAACACCATCTCCGTGATGTAACGGCTGCATAGCTGATCAGCCGGAACGTGGAGCCGCCGCCGTACGCTGTCAAGCGGCTCATCGAGCAGCACGCGCCTCAACACCGCCTCGACCTCGTTGAAGCCCATCGCTGCACGCACGGCCGTGATGCCCGTGTAGCGCGGGTTGATCTCGAAGAACACCGGGCCGCGTTCCGTGATCTTGCACTGGAGGTTGCAGGGCCCCACCAGCCCGGTGTCCACCAACGCCTCCACCATCCGCTCCGCCAGTTCCTCCACAGGCGCCCCCGGCCACGGATCGATGGTCATGGGGACGCCGTCGCGAAGGGTGTTTCTGCTGGTGAAGCGACCCAGCACGTTCCCTCGGTGGTCCAGAAGCACCTGGATGGAGATCTCCTCTTCCTGCCGCAGGATGTGCCCTCGCATCACATGCTCGGGACGCAGCTGCTCCTTCCGGAGTCCCCACACCGTCGGGATCAGGTACTCCTGCGCGATGAGATCGGCACGGTCCCCGATGGCCTCCAGATCTGCCCTGTTGAACGCGATCCGCACCCCACGCGAGGCTGAGCCCCCACGGGGTTTGAGCACCACCGGGAACCCCAGATCGCTGGCCAGTTCCTCAGCTTGATCGCCAGGCACAGTTCGCACAAACGGGAGGCCTCTCTTCTCGAAGAACTGCGAGGCGGCCATCTTGTCGCGGCATAGCCCGACGGATTCCACGGATCCCACAAGAACGAATGTGCCCATCTGGGCACGGATCTCATCCCTAACCTCTGCGAGCGCGGGCAGCTCCGGGTCGGTTCCTGGGATGAGGACCTGCGCACCCGCTTCCGCCAGCACCTCTTTCAGCGCTGGCGCATAGGCAGGATCTGTGGCCCTAGGCACGAGGTACCCCTGCTTGACCGCGTAGAGGCCCGCGCTCCAGGGCTCCGCGTCGGCGCCCACAACCTGAAGTGACAGATCGGAGCGGCGCAACGCCCTGAGCACAGACTGGCCGACGCCCCCTCCCACTCCAGTGACAGCTACCGTATGCGAATGCCTGTTCATCTGTCGGACTCCCTTCCTGATCCGTCCCTACCGCAGTGGGCGTGAGAACTCCCCACCTTGAGAGCGAAGCTAAGCGCAGTCCTCATGGGGAGGTTCTACGAACATGTCGTTGACTCCATCAGGCCCGTACAGGCCCTCCCTCCGAAGCACGACCACCAGCGTACGCAGCAGAATACGCAGGTCTACCCAGAGCGACCCATGGTCCACATACCACAAGTCAAGCTCGATCCGCTCCTGCCAAGTGAGCGCGTTCCGCCCGTGGATCAGAGCCCATCCCGTGATGCCCGGTTTGACGAGCAATCTGCGCCGCTGGCGTTCGTCATAGCCCTCTACCTGGTAGCGCAGCGTGGGGCGCGGCCCCACCAGGCTCATGTCCCCCTTGAGCACGTTCCAGAGCTGCGGCAGCTCATCCAAACCCCAGTCCCGCAGAAGTCGACCCACCCCGGTGATTCGGGGATCATCCTTCACAAGCGGATCGATCTCCCCGCGGCGCGATCTGTGCCGCATGGTCCGGAACTTCAAGGGAGTGAACGCCGTGCCCCCTCTCCCAATGCGTTCCTGGTGGAAGAACACCGGGCCTCTTGAATCGAGCTTGATCGCGAGAGAGATGAGGGCGAATGGCAGGCTAAGCACTGCCAGTGAAGGAATCGTCAACGCAAGGTCCAGCGCCCGCTTCCCGAACCTGCGGTACCAACCGTGGGCCCTCATGATCCCATTCTACACCTCCCTGCCTTCGCGTCGGCCGGGAGACCCGTAAGGCGGTTGTGTAGCGGTGGGCTTCATGCCCGCCGTCGCTTCCGGGGTTCCTGTAGCGGCGGGGCTTGTCCCCGCCGGGTGTTAGGTTCGTAGGGGCGGGGTTCATCCCCGCCCGTTCATCGTCGGACACAGGGTCCGACGCCACGGACTCCGGACCCCCGACTTCGGGGTCAGACCTTCACTCTTAGGGTCTGCCGGATTCTGGCGGTTTGGTCCAGTGGACCCGCGGCCAAATCCTGATTGCGATCACCGAACGTGCATGACCCCAACCCCGAAAGGGGGCACCATCGACGAGATGAGGGTGGCGGCAAGGCAAGCGCACAGCACGGCCAGAGGAGACACTGGCCGGCCTCCCTCTCAGGCACAAGCATCACGGTGGGCAACCCTGAGCAGAAGGTCTTCGTAGGCGAGAGAGATGTCGGGCAGGCCGAAGTCGGCCGTCCGTCCCCTTCCTCGCGCACCGGGCTGTCGACGCAGCTCCGCAGCGGAGAGCGCGACCACTGAGCCTAAGAATGAAGGTCTGACCCCGTGAGTGACCCCGTGAGCTACACGGGGAACCGGGAACGTAACCTTCTCCCCTTCGGTAAACTTCTTCAGCTGTACATGACTGCCCCGCTGCCGCGCCACCTCGAACCCTGCCCTCTTCAGGGCGTTGACCAGTTCCTCTCCCGTGATCTTGGGGAGCTTAAGCATGCACCTCGAGCGTGAGGCCCCGGCGTTCCACCTTTCTCAGCCTCAGGTTCGCAGCTCCGGTCTCCTCAATGTGGAGCTGTGCGGCCTCCTGCAGATTGAGGAGCGCGTCCTCTCGGTCCTCCCCCTGGGTGTAGATGTCGAGTTCAGGGCAGTAGACCGAGAACCCCCCTTCCTCTTCCTCGATCAGCTCCGCTGTGACCTCGATCACACGCCTGTTCATGAGCAGACACCTCCTGGTCCAGCTTAGCCCCGTGGTTCGATCTTACCCTACCTTAGCTGAGCGGCAGGCAAACGGTGCCTGGGCCCGCCGAGGCCCCCCTGCCACATCGAAAGCTAAAGCCCCAGGAGGATCCGCAGACGGTCTTCCACCTCAGCCAGTGTCTCCGGCCCGACGCTTCCCCACGCCTCCACCAGACGCTCTTTCGCCACCGAGCGCAGATCTTCGCACTTCAGAAAGCTCCTGCGCGTCAGCCCGCCTTCAGGGGGGAGGACCTCCACGTGAAGTGGGATGCCCTTCTCCTTGGTGGTGAGCGGGATGACATGCACCAGCCCCGCTGGCCCGTGATTAAACTCATCCACCGAGATCACGAGAGCTGGACGCCGTCCAGCCGGCTCGTGCCCCCGTACCGGGGACAGCTCCACCAACCAGATCTCGCCTCGCGACGGCGCGCCCATAGGCTAGTCCTCCAATCCATCAGGGAGGGTCTGCTCCCAGGCGGCCCGCTCGATCTCCTCTTCCGCCCAGGCCGTCTTGTCCGATCGCAGGGCAAGAAAGGCTGTGTTTGCCTCCTTGAGGAGAAGCTCGCGCCGGTACCGCTCCACTGCCTCGTCTACAAGATCTTGGAGCTTCCTGCCGGTCTGAACAGATAGCCGCCTCAGCGTCTCCCGCGCCTCACTGCTGATCCGCATCGTCGTGCTCCTCATCTCATCAATCTCCCTCCGCGTCACATTCCAGTCTACACATCTGTGGCGAAATCGTCAACTATAGACTGACACCCCGGACTACGTGACTCCTGACTCTCGACTCCGGACCATGGACTCCGAACCATGGACTCCGAACCATGGACTATGGACTCCTGACTCCGGACCACGGACTCCCGACCACGGACCCCGGACTATGGACTCTCGACCCCTGCCCCAAACCTCACAACACCGCCAGACCCTCCAGCTTCGCAGCGCCGTTCAGGCAGTCGTCGAACGAGAAGAAGGCCAGTTCCTCCACGCGATCCCGAACGGCGCATGCAGACGCCAACTGGAGCGCATCCCCCGCCCTCAGCGGATGTCGCTCCACGAGCGCAACGGCCTCTTGGCAGAGGGGTTCCGACATCTCCACCACCAAGAGCCTCCCCCAATCCTCGTCCAGCGAGGAGATGAGGTACTGATGCTCGGCTTGGGGCAGATCACCCTCTCGGAACTTACGTGCAAACGCACCGCGAGCCTCCACGTACGTGAGACGGCTCGTCGCCACAACCGACGCCCGTGCCACGGCAGCGCGTACGGCGGGGGATCCCCTCTCCTCGGCGTACAGCTTCAGCAGGGCGCTCGTATCGAGGTACAGGATCATCGTCTGTCTTCTAGAGCAAGCTCCGACAGCGGGCGTCCGGCAAGCTTCTTTAGTTTCGCAGGTCCCCGTGGCTTCCCCCCCGACCACGCGGCCTCTCCCGCCCGGACCATGGCCAGGATTCCGGGGTCCACTGCTCGCTGTTTCCCCGCCGGCGTGATGAGGGCGATCAGTTCGCCGCGATCAGTCACCTCCAGACACTCGCCAGCCTTCACGCGGCCCAGGTACTCGCTCAGCCGATCGCGCAGCTGCCGCACTCCGACTCTCTGTGGCATCCCAACGCACCTCCTGCGCCTATGTGGTCACAGTATCCACCCATGACGCCACTTGGGCAACAGCCAGGATTGTGAAGAACTAAACAAGCACCGGAAGTCACTTTTCTGTTGCCCTGGCCCGGGACCAGGGACTCATGCCTTTGGACTCCAGACCCCGGGCTGTGGACCCCCGGACTCCGGACCACGGAGCTCTTCCCACGGACTACACGCCACTGGCCCCAAGCTACAAGCCACAGGCTGGCAGCGAACCACGCACTACGGACCACGGACAACGGACAACGGACCCTAAGAATGAAGGTCTGACCCCGGAACTTCGATCCCCAGGCTGTTG
>JAGUVP010000011.1 GCA_020062805.1 Candidatus Bipolaricaulis sp. | reverse complement strand
TGTCCAGGCAACGATAGTCAAGAAGGGACTTGATCATCTCAGCCACTGAGGGTGACCTAAGCTCGACCTGGAACGCTGCACCCCAGTCCTGGAGGGCATCTGTCAACTCGGCCTCAAGCGTCTCGAGGGACGCCCCTTCCCGTGAGGTCTCAGCTCTGATCTTCTCGGCAAACGCCTCGAAGTCGTCACAGAGCTTCTCATACGCAGGACTGGACTGAACCGCACCTTCAAGCACGTTGGTTAGGAGGTCGCGCAGGGCCGATGGTCCGCTGAGTTTCGTGTGTTCGTCGACCTTGCTCACGGCGGGGACGAAGACCAAGTTTCCTATCTTGCCGCTCTGCACGTTCTTTGCACCGTAGAAGGACTCGGATGACAGGGTGCCATCCGCCGTGTAGCCAAAGATGTAACCTTCCTTCTCCTTCTCTGCTGCCCTGAGGTACTTCCTCAATTTGAGCGTCTTCCCCGCTGTACGGTATGTATCGGCGAGGGAGGCATCTTCTGCATCCGTCAACGCGAAGGTCATCTCCACCCAAGCTTCTTCATCCGCGGGCGCAATGAACGGGAAGTCACGTTCATGCTTGTACTTGAACCCGTCCTTCTCGTAGACAGCCCGTATCGCATCAATGACCGTGCTCTTCCCAGAGTCATTGGCTCCCACAAGCAGGTTGTAGTCGTACAACACGACTGCCGCGTCGTGGATGCCCCGGAAGTTGTGAATCGCCACCGATGAGAGCTTCACACTCCACTTCCCCTGTGCGATGCGCTGAGTGCTCCAACCCTCACGCGCAGTTCGCCCGAGATGAGCTTCGGGAGCAGAGCGTCACGTGTCGCTGCAATCGAGCGCGATTCCATCAGCAACATCTCCATTCGTGCCCTGATCGGTCGCGCCACTCTCTCGAAGGCGTGGGCAACGTCACGTGTTGCACGAACAAAGCGAAGTCTGGGGATGTTCCTAACGTTCAGCGCGTCGAGGATCGTTCCTGTGTCCATCTTGAGAGCGATCTCGTCCTTCATAGCTTGGGAGAGCAAGCACTCGATGAGAAAGGTCGGAAACGGAAACGAAGGCTTGCAGCGAACACCTGTCATGTTTCTGCCCAACGCGGCCTTCTGGCCAGCCGGCATCTGGGCCACCGCGCCAACACGGCCTACGTTTGTGATCACACAGTCTCCGGGCGACGCCTCAATCCGCGAGACCCACTTGCGATAATCGGCCCCATCAATGAAGTAAGTGTCCCCCATGTCGATGAGGCCATCGTCACGGATGTTCGCGAGTTGCAGAAGGGGCATACCAGCATCGATGCGTTCCGGCTTCTTCGAGTGCAGGCAGTCGATCACATCAGCGACGAATCCAACGCTCGCAACCTCCCACCCCTCCGGGATCTCTCCCAGTTCAGAGTCGACGAGGCGAGCGGGGAACAAGGCATCGAGTGCCTCGATACCTCCCTCACCCCCGGCCCCTCTCCCAAAGGTAGAGGAGAGTTTACTTGGATGTGAACCCTCGCCCTCTGGGAGAGGGTGGCGCGAAGCGGCGGGTGAGGGTTGCCCGCGCTCCCGTCGTGCGATGTTTCGTCGGACAGGGTCAAAGTCAACGAACCATGAGCGGAACAGAGCGCGGGCCATCGCCTCCAGCGTCTCGCTCATCCGCCGGTTCAGCTCGATCTTGTCGTCCAGCGAGCCGAGGATGTGGGCGATGGCGCGTTGTTCCTCGGCCGGCGGTAGGTCCAGAGTCAAGGCTGATAGGGAAGCGACGGTGAGATACGGAAGGGCCGTGCCCTGTGCGATCTCTGAGAAGTCGAACTGAAAAAGCGCGTAGTAGAAGTACCGCGGATCAAGTCGGTCGAGGCGCGGCACTGCCCCCATCATGTTGTTGTCCACGACGGTCTGGCGAGCTACCTGCCTCAAGCGGTTCTGGCGAAGCGCTTCACCGATCTTGGCGAATACGACGGAGCCAGGCGGCAACGGCTTCGCTCGCAGTTCCTTGAGGTCCGCTGCTGAGACCCAGTTATTCGCATCTTGAATACGCACGGCATTCGCCGGAAGGTTCATGTCACTGACCTTGACGAACGGGAGGTCGCCAGACGAGCGACCTTGCAGTGCAGGCTTGAAAACGTTTCCTGCGCGGAAATCGCACAACTCACCGAGGCTGGCCGTCCTCCACTCACCCGCCATACCCAAGCTCCTTCAGATTGGCGGCAATCGCGGCATCGAGCTTCGCAGCTTCCCCTTGCTGTTCCCGCAGCGTCGCGACGAGCCGCTGCATCTTCTCCTCGAACGGCTCGCCAACGTCCTCCTGCTCCTCGGCGCCGACATAGCGGCCGGGCGTGAGCACGTGGCCGTGCTTGCGGATCTCCTCCACCGTCGCCGCCTTGCAGAAGCCTAGGACATCTCTGTAGATGTCACCCTCACCCCCGCCTCTCCCAAGGGGAGAGGAGCTACGCAGCACTTCGCTCGCATCCTCAGCCCCTCTCCCAACGGGAGAGGGGTGTATCTGGGCGATCTTCGACAAAACAGCCTCTGGGTCAGCAAGGAACTCCTCATTGCGGAACCGCAACACAGTCAGACCAAGCGCCTGCAGATAAGCGCTACGGGTTCTGTCTTTCTTGGCCTGTGCCGTCTCCTCATGGACCGGCCCATCCACCTCAACTGCCACCTTGGCCTCGTCGCAGTAGAAGTCCACTACGTACTCGCCAATCTGGTGCTGTCGCCGGAACTTGAGGTTCATGAACCGCCGGTCGCGCAGCAGCTCCCACATGGTGGCCTCGGCGGGCGTCTGCCGCTTGCGAAGCTCTCTCGCCGTCTGCACAAGACCGGAGAAGTCGAATCCGCCCCGGTAGTGGGTTCTCGCTCCCTCTCCCTCTGGGAGAGGGCCAGGGTGAGGGCCGAAGGTACGCCAGGCGTGGTAGGTGCCGGCGATCCGTTGGATGTCGTCCTCGGTCAGCTCGCGGTGGGTGCGGTCTACGAGCCTGCCCATCTTCCTTGCATCAATAAAGAGGACTTCACCACGGCGGTCGCGTGGCTGGGCAGGCTCGCCCTCACCCCCATCCCCTCTCCCAGTGGGAGAGGGGCGGCCGCTGGGCCGGGGTGAGGGTTGCCCCCGCTTGTCGCGGGCGAGGAACCACAGGCAGACCGGGATCTGCGTCGAGTAGAAGAGCTGGCCGGGCAGTGCCACCATGCAGTCCACAAGATCGGCCTCGATGATGGCCTTGCGGATCTCGCCCTCGCCGGACTGGTTGGACGACATCGAGCCGTTGGCGAGCACGAAGCCGGCGATGCCGGTGGGCGCGAGATGATGGAGGAAGTGCTGCACCCAGGCATAGTTGGCGTTCCCGGCGGGCGGCGTGCCGTAGACCCAGCGCTTGTCGTCCTTCAAGAGCTCGCCGCGCCAGTCGCTGTCGTTGAAGGGCGGGTTGGCGAGCACGTAGTCGGCCTTGAGGTCGGGATGCTGGTCGTTGTGGAAGCTGTCGCCGTGGGCGATCTGCGCGTCGATGCCGCGGACGGCGAGGTTCATCTTGGCCAGCCGCCAGGTGGTGTAGTTCGACTCCTGGCCGTAGATCGAAATGTCGCCGAGGCGCCCCGCGTGGGCCTCGATGAACTTCTCGCTCTGCACGAACATCCCGCCCGAGCCGCAACAGGGGTCGTAGACCCGCCCCTTGTAGGGCGCGAGCATCTCGACCAGCACGCGCACCACATGGGTCGGGGTGTAGAACTGGCCGCCCTTCTTGCCCTCGGCGCTGGCGAACTGGGAGAGGAAGTACTCGTAGACACGGCCCAGGGTATCCTTGGCCCGCTCGGCGGGGTCACCGAGCGCGATGTCACTCACCAGGTTGATGAGCTGGCCGAGGCGCTCCTTGTCGAGACCCGGGCGGGCGTAGTCCTTGGGCAGCACGCCCTTGAGCGACGGGTTGTCGCGTTCGATGGCGGCCATGGCGTCGTCCACGAGCCGGCCGATCGTGGGCTGAGGAGTGCTGGACTTGAGGTGGGCCCACCGCGCCTCCTTCGGCACCCAGAAGATGCTCGCGGCGCGGTACTCGTCCGGGTCCTCCGGGTCGGCACCCTCGGCACGCTGGGCCTGGAGCTCGGCGTGCTTGGCCTCGAAGGCGTCGGAGATGTACTTCAGAAAGATCAGGCCGAGGACGACGTGCTTGTACTCGGCTGCATCCATGTTGTTGCGCAGCGCGTCGGCCATCTGCCAGAGACGCGCCTCGTAGCCGATCGTGGCACCGGTGGAGTTCGCCCGCTTCTCACCCTTCTTCGTCCTGGGCATGGCCTTCTGCACACAATGTTAGCGATCGAGCCCGTATCGGACAACACGCGAACATCGGGCCGATCCCCAGATCACAACGGAACCGGGAGAGGTACGGGGTCAGTTCGCCGCTGCAGAACCTTCCCCGTTAGGCGGGCTCAGGGACAGGCGCCCGGCTCGGGAGACGGGGGACGGATGGCCCAGGTGGTTCCTTAGGGGCCGTCGCGGAGCATAGGGCCGAAGGCAAGCCAGTGCCCTATCAAGATGAACCACATCTG
>JAGUVP010000133.1 GCA_020062805.1 Candidatus Bipolaricaulis sp. | reverse complement strand
CGAGATGACGGGAGGGAAGAAGTGAATTTCGCGAAGGAGCTGGGCGAGGCGATCGGCAAGGCAGCGACGATCCTTCAACCCGACGTCGTGCGAGCCCTCGAGGCAACGCGCGATCGGGAGGCAGGGCCGGCGCGGGTGCAGCTCGAGGCGATCCTGGAGAACGTGCGAATCGCCCGGGAAGGCAAGGTTCCGATCTGCCAGGACACGGGGACGATCTCGTTCTTCGTGAAGTTGGGGACGAAGTTTCCCCACCTGGCGGATCTCCTGCAAGCACTCCCCGAGGCGGCGCGGGCGGCGACAAAGGCCGTCCCGCTACGGCCGAACACGGTCCACCCGTTCACGGGGAAGAACCCCGGCGACAACACGGGCCGCTACATCCCGGCGATCACGTGGGAAATGGTGGATGGAGACGGGGCCGAGGTCCACGTCCTCCCCAAGGGCGGCGGATCGGAGAACTGCTGCGCCTTCCGGCCTCTCGCCCCGGGCGTAGGGCTGAAGGGGGTCAAGGAAGCGGTGGTCGAGCACGTCGTGAACTGCGGCGGGCTCCCCTGTCCCCCGACGATCATTGGGGTCGGGATCGGCGGCGGGGCGGACCTGTCCCTGAAGCTGGGGAAGATGGCCCTGCTGCGTCCGCTCGGGCAGCGCCATCCCGAGCCGGAGGTGGCCGCACTCGAAGCCGAGCTGGAGGAACTGATCAACGCGTCCGGGGTCGGGCCGATGGGCCTCGGAGGGAAGACGACGGTGCTCGCCGTCCACGCCGAGTACGCCCACCGGCATCCCGCGTCGTTCCCGTTGGGGATCGTCGTCCAGTGCTGGGCCCACCGCCGCGCCACTGTTCGGGTGGCATCCGACGGCGCAGTCGAAGTGCGATGATGAATGGCCCGCGGAGCCTCCGGCCACGCGGAGGACTTCGGATCCCCGCGGATCGACGACGTTCAGGCTCAGGGATGGGCGTCTCCAACAGCAGAACCCAGGCATCGCTGTGGTCAACCGTTTGTGGGTATCATGAAGCCGACCTGCCGAAGCAGCGGGAATCCGCGTGCCGAATGTCTGCGTACCGCAGGTTCGCGGACCCTAAGGCCGTCAGGAAGGCTTCCGGGTGTTCAACGATGGCACTGAAGCACGGCGAGATCACCGAGCAGATCCTTCAGTCCTTCTACAAGGTGTACCACGTCTTGGGCCACGGCTTTCTGGAGAAGGTCTACGAGAACAGCCTGGCTGTTGAGCTTCGTGAACGTGGACTCTCCGTCCAGCAGCAGGCTCCGATCCGTGTCCTCTACAAGGGACGCCCCGTTGGGGAGTACTTCGCTGACCTGCTTGTGGAAGAAACCGTGATCGTCGAGATCAAGGCTGCTCAGGCACTGACTAATGAGCACTTCGCCCAACTCATCAACTACCTCAAGGCCACCGGGATCGAGGTCGGGTTGCTTCTCAACTTCGGGCCCAGACCCGAGGTTAGGAGCAAGGTCTTCGAGACGGCGAAGGAGAAGGAATCTGGCGAAGAGGCACGCCGCGGCGATCCGCGGGCGTCAGTCCGCGTGCGAAGCCCGCGGGAGATTCAAGACTTGGGGGGAGAGGATGGAACTGACAACGCCGATCGCTGAGAAGGACGCTCGGGCCCTCAAGGCCGGGGACGTGATCTACGTCTCGGGGACGATGTTCACCGCCCGCGACGAGGCTCACAAGATGATGCTCGAACATGGGAGCCCGCTTCCGGTGGAGGGACTGGCCCTGTTCCACTGCGGCCCGGTGGCCCGGAAGGCAGGGGCGGGGTGGGAGATCCTCGCCGCCGGGCCCACGACCTCGGCGCGGATGGAGCTGTTCGAGGCCGACTTCCTCCGCAAGTTCAAGACGCGGGTCATCGTCGGCAAGGGCGGGATGGGGGACAAGACCCTCGCCGCCCTCGGCGAAGTGGGCGCGGTGTACACCCACTTCACCGGTGGGGCGGGGGCCCTCGCCGCGAAGGCTGTGAAGCGCGTGTCCGCCGTCCACTGGCTGGAGGAACTGGGGATGCCGGAGGCGATCTGGGTGATGGAGGTCGAGAAGTTCGGGCCCCTCGTCGTGGCGATGGACTCCCACGGCAAGTCGCTCTACAAGGATCTCTCGATCACCGTGGGGAAGAACATGGAAGCGATCCGGGCCCGGATCAAAGGAGGCAAGTAATGCCCGAGAAACCCAACGTCGAGGAACTTCTCGCCAAGGCCAAGGAGCCGGCGCGCAAGGCCCCCGCCTGGCACGCGTTCTACCGGGGAAAAGTCGGATTGGGCCTGAAGTGCGCCATCACCGGCTACGACGACTTCGCCATCTGGTACACGCCCGGCGTGGCCCAGCCGTGCCGCGAGATCGCGGAGAAGCCGGAGAAGGTGTTCGAGTACACGAACAAGGGGAACATGGTCGCCGTCGTGTCCGACGGCACGCGGGTGTTGGGCTTGGGCGACATCGGCCCCCACGCCGCGCTCCCCGTGATGGAGGGGAAGGGGCTCCTGTTCAAGTACCTCGGCGGGGTGGACGCGTTCCCGATCACCCTCGCCACGAAGGACCCCGAGGAGATCATCCAGGCCGTGAAGTGGATCGCCCCCGCGTTCGGGGGGATCAACCTCGAGGACTTCGCGTCCCCGAAGTGCTTCCACATCCTCGATCGGTTGCGGGAGGAGCTGGACATCCCGGTGTGGCATGACGATCAGCAGGGAACGGCCGCGATCACCTTGGCCGGCGTGCTCAACGCCCTCAAGGTGGTGGGGAAGGATCCGAAGAAGGCCACCTACTCCGTGATCGGCTCCGGGGCGGCGAACGTCGCGTTCGTGCGCGTCGCCCTCACCTACGGGATCCCGGCCGGGAACATCATGATGGTCGACTCGAAGGGCATTCTGAACCCGAAGCGCGAGGACCTGGAGAAGGACAAGGACCACAACCCCTACAAGTGGGACTACGCCAACCGGACGAACAAAGAGCGCCGCGCGGGCGG
>JAGUVP010000300.1 GCA_020062805.1 Candidatus Bipolaricaulis sp. | reverse complement strand
TGGCCACGGGGATCGGGGTCGCGGCGAGCCTGATTCTCGCTTCGGCAGGCAAACTCTCCCTGGTCGATCTCGTGACCATCGTTCGCCGGGAGAGGCCGTGGCGGTTTGGTTTGATCGTGATCGGTGTGTTCACCTACCTCGCTGTGTTCCAGCGATCGGGTCTTCCCTCTCTGATCGCGGCGCTCTCTCTCCCACCCCAGGTGTTGTGCGTGGGTGTGGGATGGCTCCTCGGGTTTGCCACCGGCCGCCAGCAAGCGGCCCTGTCCCTCGTTATCCCGATCTACACGGGGACACACGGCCCCATGTCCCCGTGGGCGTTTGCTGTGACCTACGTCGCTTCGTACCTCGGGTACCTTCTCTCGCCGCTTCACCCGTGTCTCACCGTGTCGGCGGAGTACGTGGGCGTTCCGCTGTTCGGGGTGTGGAGGAAGCTCATCGGCCCAAGCCTGATCGCTCTTTTCGTGACTGTTGGCAGTGCTCTTCTCGTTCTCTGAGCCGCTTCTAGTTTCGGAACAACTCATCGTAGCCGGTCTGCAGGTGGCGAACGGTTCTCGATACGTCCTGGGGAGAGGGGACGAGTTCCGAACAAAGCATGGGTGGTCCGAACCGGATTGCCACAGGAAGGCGGGAGAAATGCTTCCGCTTCAGGGAGGCGACCAAACACGGCCCGCATCCGGGCATCGGAGGAGTTCTCCTCGCGGAACGGGACGAGATAATCCGGCTTCTCTCCTGGTTGAGCAGCGAGCGATTGTAGGATACGTCCGATACCCGGGTGCCAAGGCCAGCGGTGTACGCTCCACCCACTGGGGGCGACGAGGATTGCGCTTCCAGCTCTGATATAGTTCGCCGCCTCGGCAATCGCTTGGCGGTTGACTTCCTTCGCGGACTCTCGGGGGAGTTCAGGTTGGAGGTAGTGCATGAGCATTGCCATGAGCAGTCGAGAGAAACCTCCTCGTCGGAACTGCTCGCTCCAGTTGGACGTGGGCAGAGCGACAGGGATTGCGTAGGGGGCGTAGTTAGGCAAGAACCGCTCGAGGAACGATGCTGAGATGACCTTCAGGTCAGCTCGGTGTGTGTTCGCCGCGACGAGGAATGGCGTAAGGAGCGAGGGGTGGTTTCCGTAGAGGAGGGTGGGCTGAGAGGCGAGAACGGTTGCCGTGGAAGATGGAACTTGGGCCTTCCACCCCCCGGCCCACGTGTCGAGGAGCCAGTGGGATGCCTCGCTGAGACCATACAAGGCGATCCTTCGGTCGAGTTCGGCGGCGAGAAAGAGAACATGGCCTACAGGATAGAATCGCTCGACCATTCGGATGAGGGGTCCCAAGCGGGGATGGGTTCTTCCTTCATCCCAGGCCCGCGTCAGCGCGTGCGGATCTCCTTGAGCGAAGGTCGCGCGAAGTGTCTGCAGAAAACCTGTCCAATCCCGCATCGGATCTCTGCCTGGTCGTCCATAGGGGTGGGGCGCTCCTTTTCGGCCCGTGCCGAGTCTACCGCGGATAGGACCATGCGGAGACCGGTGGTCGAGCATAGAATGCTTCCTGAGCACAGGGGTTGGGACCTGCTGCAGATTCTGAACTCAAGGAGCAACTATGGACGAAGAACGTGTGATCGTGGAGTTCGAGCGCGGCGCGGGCCAGAAGGTCGTCGTTCGCCGGACGAGGTTCAAGGGCAAGGAGTACCTCGACCTGCGGCAGTTCTTCCAGGGCGATGACGGGCAGTGGCTCCCCACCAAGAAGGGCGTATCGCTCTCTTGGGAGATGTGCTCAGCTCTCATCGAGGCGTTGCAGAAGGAGACCGCATAGCTTTGTTCCTGCGAACGGAGGGCGCTCGGCCAGCACGGCCCTGTCAACGGACGACGCTCCGTGCGGTGGCCTCTGCCCGGGGATCCGGTTCGAGCGGGATGAACTAAGGGGGGCTGGTATGGTGAAGCAGGCGTTGGTTCGGGCTCTGGGTGAGTTCGGCGGGGAGGTGGATGAACGGGGCAACGCGATCGGATTCGCCAAGGTCGTTGCGGAGAGGAAGACGTTCCTGTCTCGGAAGCGGCTCGTCTACCGGGCAAGCATTCGGGTGGACGAGGAGAAGCGCGAAGTGCACCTCTCCGAGTCTCTCACAGAGTCGGGCTTGGGCCTCGCTTCGGAGAGTGGAGTTGGGTTCAAGACGGAGACCTACCGGACGGGTCGGGGGCCGCGCGAAGGCGGCATCGCTGAGCAGTCCAAGCTGTTCGGGAAGGTCTATGCTTACACATTCGACCACGGGGCGATCCGGGCGAAGATCGAAGCGCTGGCCCGGGAGCACGGCCACATCGTTCGCTACCATGTTGCTGGCCTGTAGGCGTGAAGAGAAGAGCAGTGGCGGCGCGGGAGGCTGCGTCGCCCCTGCGGTCAGCCGGTCGTGAACCAGTTCCGCACGTGGCCTCTTCGTCGGGCCACGTGCGCGTCAGGATAGGATGTGCCCCCCATCCTCGTGGGTGGCGGGGGCGTTGGTGGGGACACAGGAAGGGAAACGCGCAGGAGAACCTCGGGTGAATGGGAAAGAGGTCGTGGCGAAGGTCCAGGAACTTATCTGGCGGATCCGGGTTCGGATCCGGAACACAAAGGGGGTCAGTGGTTCAGCCCCCCATGCGCGAAACAGCGCTGAGCCTCAGATCATATCATATACGCAACTACTTCCGGCCAGCTTCCGCCCGAGTCGTAGGGACGTTGTTCGTTATAGCTCGCAGCGTCATTTACGTCATCTGCGCGAGTCCTCATATCACCGGGGACGAGTCTGGAGAATGCGGGAAGCACCGCTATCACAAGAGCAACCGAGACAACCGCCGCGACGAATCCTACCTTTCTCATCACCGATCCCCCTCCTTGAGATGCCGCTATGGCAGCATGATGTAATCATCATGATAATTCTCCGAGATCTTCTGTCAAGTAGGCGATTTGCCTCAGCGAAAGTGTTGCCGGGGCAGGTATCGGTCCCTCAGAGCTGGGGGCACCGGAAGAGGAGGAGGTACCGATGCCCCAACGGAGCGGATCGGTGAGGGATCGTCTGTTGCCTTGCTACACCGGTACCATTTTGGCTGCCTCGGGGCCGATCACTCTCGCGGTTCCCGCACCACGTCTGAAGTGGGGGAGCAACCGGCGGAGAGCGTCGCTCGCACCCGGTCCATGAGCCGAACCATGAACCGCACGTTGTGAAGCGTGGCGAGCCGGTAGGAGGAGAGCTCCCCTGCCTGGACCAAGTGGCGAAGAAAGGCGCGGGAATAGCGCTGGCAGGCCGGGCAGTCGCAGCCCTCCTCGATGGGGCGGTCGTCGTGGGCGAACCGGGCGTTCTTGATCGCGATCCGGAACCCTTCCTCAGCGAACGTGAGGAGGACCCCGTTTCGGGCGAGCCGTGTCGGCGCAGCGCAGTCGAACGTATCCACTCCCCGGTTCACCGCGGCGAGGATGTCCTCCACTCCCCCGATCCCAAGGAGGTGCCGCGGCCGGTCCTCCGGGAGCTCGGCCACCGTCCACTCGATCACGCGGAGCATGTCGTCCTTTGAGCGGCCCAATGATCCTCCGATCGCGAACCCGGGGAACCCCATCGCGGCGATCGTCTTGGCTGACGCCCGCCGCAGGTCCTCGTGCGCCCCGCCCTGGACGATCCCCCACAGAACCTGGCTGGGGTTCGGCCCGAGCTCCTGTGTTCTCTCGAACGCGACGAGGGCCCGCTCCGCCCAGCGGTGGGTGCGTTCCATCGCCGACTTCGTGTACGTGTGATCGTGAAACGGCGACGTGCACTCGTCCAACGGGAGGATCACGTCTGCCCCGAGGAGCCGCTGCAGACGGATCACCTCCTCTGGAGAGAAGAACACGGGGGCCCCGTCCACCATGGACCGGAAGTGGGCTCCGTCCTCGGTGAGGTAGACGAGCGATGCTCCCACCGGCTTCGTCGGGGCATCACCAGGAAACACGGATGCGATCTTCCCCACGCCGTGAACCTTCCCAGCGCCGAGGCTGAACACCTGGAAACCGCCGGAGTCGGTGAACCAGGGGCCCCGCCATCCCGTGAACCCGTGCAGTCCCCCCAGGGAAGCGATCGCCTCCGCACCTGGGCGGAGGGCGAGGTGGTACGTGTTCCCGATGAGAACCTCGAGCCCCAGGGAGAGGAGGTCATCCACGCTGAGGGCCTTGACCGTGCCTCGCGTGGCCACGGCCACGAACGCCGGGGTGTGGATCGTTCCGTGGGGGGTGGAAAGCACGCCCGTCCGCGCCTCTGCCCCGGGAACCCTCGCCGCGATCCGAAACGAGGTCATCGTCAATAGAAAGGCGTCCGCACCCGGGGGTGAGGGACAGGGAGCTTGCTCTGAGAGAGGTTCCACAGCATCCAGTCCACCTCGAACGGCCGCACGACACGGCCGAGGAGACGCAGGGCGGAAACGAGGTCTTCCACGGCGACGATCGTGGCCGCCCTGAGTTCGACCTCCTCTGCCGATCCGGCTGCGAGAGGCACGAGGTGACGGAGGCGTTGGGCAAGAGCGGGGTGGAGCGCGAGCGCGCCTCCGGCCCACAGGAGCTGGGGGAGCTTGTAGTCGGCGAACGCAGTGAGCCAGTCGAGATCACGGAACGCCCCTGGTCCTTCCTTGTCGAACGTTCCGGCGACGTCGGCGCACAGGATCTGGGCCCGCTTGTGGAAAAGGACCTCCCGGCCTCGGTGCAGGGCGGCATCGCGGAACAGGGGAAGGTGGGCGGTGACGAGTTCCACGAGCCGTCGGCACGATCTGTGGGAGCGGGCGAAGAACTCCTGTGCTGAGCCAAACCCGAGAAGGGTCTGCCCCACTTCCCGCAAGGCGCGGACCCGCCATGGAACGAGAGGGATCTCCCCCAAGACCGCCCGCAGTCGGTCGGCCTCGGCCCTGGCCAGGGCCTCCGGGGCGAAGAACGACGGATCGTCCTCGGCGGCCCGGCGGAGCGCGTAGGCGAGGGCAAAGTACCCTGTCCGTTCCTTTCCATCCGGTCCGGGGACGGACCACTTCTTCCCCATGAGCGGGGAGACAGGCCAGAAACAGAAGTTGAGCGCGTCGAGCGCGAGGAGGTACCGCAGGGTCAGTTCCTCCTCGCCCTGGAAGTGGTACTCCCTGTCCCAAGCGATGGCAGGGAGGTCGCGCATTCGGTCGGCGAGAGCGCGAACGGCCTGGGGGTCAACCCGCACCCATCTCGCCTGGCGCATGACGAGGCGCGATCCCGTTCGTGCAGGGTTGTCGGTCACTGCTCACACTCCCAGCAACGACAGCGCTTCCCCGAAGCGGCGTTCGACCTCTCGGGACAGCTCATCCGGGATTCCCTCTTCGAGGAGGCGCAACGCCTCGTCCCGCGCCCTCTCCAGAAGCCCAAGATCTCGCGTCAGGTCGGCCGCCCGGAGCTTCGACACAAACCCGGACTGCTCGGTGCCGAGCAGGTCCCCTGGCCCGCGGATGCGGAGGTCGGCCTCCGCGATCTTGAACCCGTCCGTGAGGTCGCGGAACGCCGACAGCCGCTCCCGGGCCTCGTCGG
>JAGUVP010000146.1 GCA_020062805.1 Candidatus Bipolaricaulis sp. | reverse complement strand
GACGCCGAGCTCTCCGTGGCGTCGTGGTGGCCAACGTATGGGACGTACGGCTGTGAAGGGTTCTGGCACAACGTCGGGTTGGGATTGCTTGCCGAGGCCGAGAAATCGCTCGCGTTCTCAAAGGCGAAGTCCGACACCCTCGGGGTGGAGTGGATGAGCTACGTCGCCGGGCCGAGCCTCTCCATCCTCGCGGTACACCTCGACGTGGCGAAGGCCACTGGGTACATCCCGTACGCACCGACGATGAGCCAGTACGTCACGCCGGCCCAAGCGACCGAGCGCTGGACCAACCTGGCTGCCTGGTATGCTAAAGTGGGCCATTTCTGGGTCGGCAGCGGGCCGTTCTATCTTGAGAAGGCGTTCCCGCTCGAGAAGGTCGTCGTCCTCAAGCGGTTCGAGGCCTTCCCGGATCTGGCGGACAAGTGGCTGTTCGCGTTCAACAAGAACTAGAACGGGCGAATCTGGACGCCTGGCCGCTCTAGGTTAGGTGTTGGGGGGACCGGGGACGGTTGATCTCTCCCCGGTCCCCCTGTACTATTCGCAGTCAGGGAGGGAAGATCGAGGTCATGTGGCAGAACGTCGCGCGGATCAGCCGGCATATGGTGCTCAGAGCACTCATGCTTTTCATCACCGTCGTCATAGGCGTGTACATCACCGTGCTCATCGCCAACATGGGCGGGTATCTTGACACGGTCCGCAAGGCTGAGATCCGTTTTGGAGTTGCCATGGGTGTCTACGCCAATCCGGACTTCCAGCAGCTTCCCCCCGCCGAGCTCAACAAACTGGTGGAGCAGTTGGTGCAGATTGAGTACCAGAGGCAAGGACTGGACCGTCCATTCATCGTTCGGAGCTTCACCTACCTCGCAACAGCGCTTTCCCTTTCGCTGGGAAGATCTGAGCACATGACGAGCGATAGCGGTTCTCGACAAGTTCGGCTGATCCTGGTGGAACGCCTTCCGGCGACACTCGTGTTGTTTGCCACGACCCAGATGATTCTGTTCTTCCTGTCGCTGTTCATCGCTCTGTACCTCTCCCGAAACTACGGCAATCCCGTTGATCGGGCGATTATCGCCCTTGCCCCCACCTCGGCAGCCCCCGGTTGGTTCTACGGGATCTTCCTCATCCTCATCTTCTCCGCAGTTCTCCGCGTCCTGCCGTGGGGCGGGATGGTCCAAACCCCGCCACCTGCCAACACGCTCGACTATGCCCTGAGTGTTCTCAAACACATGGTTCTCCCTGTCAGCGCCATGATCATCGGGGCTCTCTTTGCCAGCATCTACGCTCGCCGCACGTTCTTCCTCATCTTCTCAAGCGAGGACTACGTCGAGCTGGCCAAGGCAAAGGGCCTATCGGAGCGAGCTGTTGAGAGACGCTACGTTCTCCGACCGACTCTTCCTACCATCGTAACCCAGTTCGTCCTCGTGCTGATCACGATGTGGACAGGAGCGATCGTCCTGGAGACAGTCTTCAACTGGCCTGGCCTCGGGCGGCTCCTCTACCAGGGGGTACAGCTTAACGACACCCCAGTCATCGTCGGTGGGATCGTCATCTACGCATATCTTCTGGCGATCTCCGTATTCCTACTGGATATTCTCTACGTTATCCTCGACCCTCGGGTGCGAATAGGCGGAACAGCCAGGAGGTAGGTAAGGCGTGAAGATGATACTCCGAAGGCTACGGGAGCTCCGACGGTATCCGTCGGCAGTTGCCGGACTGGTGCTGATTGTTGTCTTCATCGGCCTGTCAGTCTACGCTATGATCGCCCTCCCCTACGGTCATGCGATCAGGCTGTGGCGAGCCCCTCCAGGAGTGTGGGACGAGACCCCCTTGCGCGCCGCTCCAATATGGTTCGACTGGTTCACCCGTGACAAGCTTCCGCGAACGATTATCGTGAGCACGGGCGATGCGGGGCTGAAGCGCGTGGAGCCTCTTGAGGATGGACGCTCCAGAATAGAGATCGTACTCCCCTTCGACTACGACTACGACGGCTTCCCCTCGGAGGTGCAGCTGTTCACTCAGGCA
Organism: Candidatus Bipolaricaulis sp.; assembly: GCA_020062805.1. Classification (GTDB taxonomy): domain Bacteria; phylum Bipolaricaulota; class Bipolaricaulia; order Bipolaricaulales; family Bipolaricaulaceae; genus Bipolaricaulis. The sequence continues at coordinate 3,913 of JAGUVP010000146.1, read as the reverse complement.
ACGTTCGAAGGCACGCGGACGGTGATAACCGTCCACTGGCGAACCCCAACCGGCGAGTTCATGCCCCTGCTGATCCCTCCTGTCAACCCTCGGGGGACTCGTTCGATCCGAGCGACAGATACCCTCTATATCTCCCAGGACTCGGGGCTGCGGACCCTTCTGGGGCGAGCGCCCGAGCAGGGGTTGTTCATGGATCGGACCGCGGCGATCGGGCCCGACGGCCCTGTGCCGGTCAAGGGGCGGTATGAGTTGGTCCTCGTGGGCGAGGTTCTCGAAGGTGCAGATCTAAATGCTAAGCTCGTGGTTTTCGGGCAAGTCCACGGCTTGGCCGGCACCGATCACCGCCGACGTGACCTTACGGTAGCGCTGCTGTGGGGAGCGCCCCTGGCGCTGGCATTCGGCATTCTTGGGGCAATCGGAGCCAACCTGAGCACATTCGTCCTCGCAGGAATCGGGACGTGGTTCGGGGGAAAAGTGGACTTCATCTTCCAGCGGATCACGAACATCAACATGATCCTGCCTCTCCTTCCCATCCTGATCATGATCGGCCAGTTCTACAACCGGAGCCTGTGGCTCATGCTGGGGGTTATCATCGTGCTCAGCGTCTTCAGCGCAGCGATGCTGACCTACCGCGCGATGTTCCTTCAAGCGAAGGAAGCCCCGTACATCGAGGCTGCGCAAGCCTACGGGGCAAGCAACATGCGCATCGTCTTTCGCTACCTGTTGCCCAGAATCGCCCCGACGCTTCTCCCGCAGTTCGTGCTGGTGATTCCGTCGTTCGTCTTCCTCGAGGCAACGCTGGCTGTGCTTGGACTTGGCGATCCGGTGCTTCCCACCTGGGGGAAGATTATGAACGATGCCAACACAAACGGAGCGCTGTACATGGGCCAGTACTACTGGCCTCTCCAACCAGCGATTCTGCTGATGCTCATGGGGTTCTCGTTCGCTCTGGTGGGGTACGCCCTAGACCGGGTGTTCAACCCCAAGCTGAGGACGGTATAAGCATGAATGAGAGGTCAAGTGTGACCGGTACTGCTCCCGTTCGCACGGGAGATGGCCGAGCGACCAACGGGGAGATCCTCCGGGTGAAGGATCTCTGCCTCCACTTCCGCACCTCACGCGGCGTTCTCCAAGCCGTGGACAACGTAAGCTTCTCCATGCAGCGACGTCGCTCCATCGCCGTGCTCGGGGAATCCGGATGCGGGAAGACATCGCTGGCGCGAGCGATCCTACGACTTCTACCCCGCAACGTGCACTTGTACACGGGCGAGGTGTACCTCGATGGAACCAACGTCATGAAGCTCTCGGACGACTGGTTCCGCCAGAAGGTGCGCTGGGTGAAGATGTCCATGGTGTCTCAGGCCGCGATGAACTCCCTTAACCCTGTACTCAAGGTGGGGTACCAGGTAGCTGAACCGCTCCTCATCCACCACCGGATGCCCAAGAAGGAAGCCCTCAACCGAGCGCGTGAGGTGTTCCGGATTGTGGGTGTGCCCGACGACTTCTTGCAGCGGTATGCGTTCGAGCTCTCCGGAGGGATGCGCCAGCGCGCCATTCTGGCCATGGCTCTCGTCACGAGCCCCCAGCTTGTCATACTCGACGAGCCGACGTCGGCCTTGGACATGCTGACCCAGGCCAACATCTTCAACGCCTTGAAGGATATCAAGAACCAGCTCGATGTCTCGTTCATCCTCATCACCCACGATATCTCAACGTCGAGCGATCTCGCTGACGAGGTGCTCATCATGTACGCCGGCCAGCTTGTGGAGCATAGCTTGTCCACTACGGGGTACGTGAAGCCCCTTCATCCCTATGCACGGGGACTCATGGCAAGCGTGCCCACCCTGCGCGAAGACAAGAAGCTCGAGTTCATCCCTGGGCAGCCTCCAAGTCTCATCAACCCCCCCACAGGGTGCCGGTTTGCCACACGGTGTCCTCAGCGATTCGACCAGTGCAGCCACGAGCCGCCGGTGTTCGCTGTGGGCGAGCAGGGAGAACTTGTGAAGTGCTGGTTGCACAGAAACGCTTAGGGGAGATATATGGCTAACGAGTTGCTCCTTTCGGTGAAGGATCTGCGGACTTGGTATGAGCTCAAGAAGTGGGGATTCTTTCACACCGGGCATGTGAAGGCTCTAGATGGTGTGACTTTCGATCTCAGTCACGGGGAAGCGCTCACCGTAGTCGGAGAGAGCGGTTCCGGCAAGACAACGCTCATCAAGACGATTTTAGGCCTGGTTCCCGCGACAAGCGGAGAGATCACCTTCTCCTCCCACAAGCTCGATGGTAAGACGAGTATCGGTTGGCTCAGATCCAAAGTTGGTTTCGTCCAGCAGGATCCATACGGAGCCCTGCCTCCATTCATGAGCGTACGGCGGATCCTTCTTGAACCAATGGTGATCAACAAGACGGGCACCTCCATCGAGCGCGAGCAGCGGATTCGCGAAGTAATGGAAGAGGTCCGCCTACTTCCTGTGAACGATTTCCTCAGCAAGTTCCCACACATGCTCTCCGGCGGACAGCAGCAGCGGCTGGTGATCGCTCGGGCGATGATCCTTCGTCCATCGCTCATCGTAGCCGACGAGCCGGTGTCCATGCTCGACGCGTCTGTGCGGGTGGAGATTCTCGAGCTCATGCGGAAAGTTCAGAAGACCCATGACCTTGGTGTAATCTACATCACCCATGATCTGTCCACCGTGCGCTACTTCTCGGAACGCGTGTTCATCATGTATGCCGCAAGGTTTGTGGAGAAGGCAGAGGTCCGCGAGATCATCCACAACACGCTTCACCCGTACACAAAGGCTCTTCTCACCGCGATCCCGGATCCGGACCCAGAGAATGCCAATCAGTACCGCGATGTCCCGGCAGGTGAACCGCCCAGCCTGGTGAAGCCGCCCAGTGGATGCCGGTTCCACCCTCGCTGTCCGGTGAGGATCGAGGGACTGTGTGAGGAAGAACAGCCGCCTGCGTTCGAATCAAGTCGGGATCACTTCGTGGAGTGCTGGCTCTACAGGAAATGAGCCATCGAGGGCCGCGCGGGTTGCTCCTGCTGGCCATCGCCTTCATGGTAATCGGGGTGGTTTTGCCCTTCCTCATGGTCTTGGGAATCCTTGCCCCGACGTTCGCCCTGTGCTTTCTCTCGTTCGCGCTATCGCTCGGGGGGATTATCCTCGGCCTGGTCACCACCGCTCACCTCGTCCGCCCCAAGCGTGGAGATCCCGATCAGGACTAACCTGACAGGCTGTGGGGTGGGGGCCGTGGTAGTGTTTCAGGGCCGGATCATCTCCATCGAGGTGCGGGGGACCTGCCACGGAACCCGAGAAGTGGTCGTCCACCCGGGGGCAGTGGCCGTTCTGGCCTACGACCGGGAAGGACGAATCCTTCTCGTTCGCCAGCATCGGGAAGGCGTGGGGGGACCGCTGTGGGAGATCCCGGCCGGCGTCCTAGAGCAGGGGGAGAAGCCCCTCGCTGCAGCGAAGCGCGAGCTCAACGAGGAAACGGGCCTCATCGGCCGGCGATGGCAGTACCTGGGGACGATCTACCCCACCCCTGGCTACTCGACGGAACGGACCTACCTCTTCCTGGCGTCGGAGCTGTGTGGGACGCCTGTGGCACGCTCTGAAGTAGATGAGGTACGTTCCTTCACCGTGGAAGAACTCCGCCGTCTCGTGCGCTCAGGGCACGGGGACGCCAAGACCCTCGCCGCCCTCACCCTGGCCGGGACAACCTCGCCGCCGAATCCACCCACGTAACCCCAAGAAGCATCCCCCCTGCGCTTCCTGGCTGCCTCACCACAAGGCCTCGAGGGCACGAAGAAGAACCACAGCCATGACTTCTGGAGCCAGAACCCTTTGTGTCCCGTCGTGTCTTCGTGGTGAGAGCCGTTCAGCCGTCTGAGGGCCCGCCCGTCAGCGAG
>JAGUVP010000288.1 GCA_020062805.1 Candidatus Bipolaricaulis sp. | reverse complement strand
GGCAGGCAAGGCACGGGTCGAGTACGTCGACCTCCCCGCGGTGTTCGACCCCCGTGAGGCCAGCCAGCCGGGAGCCCCCCAGGTGGCCCTTCCCGTCGGGGCTGAGAAGGGAAACGTGTTCAACCACATGGTGATCCGCACCGGCGACGCCGGCCAAGGGCTGGCGGCGGCGGACGTTGTGGTCGAGGGCGAGTACGAGGTCGGGTACCAAGAGCACGCCTACCTCGAACCTCAGGGGGTGATCGCCGTCCCCGAAGACGGCGGGATGACGGTGTACGGCACGCTACAGTGTCCGTTCTACGTCCAGAACGCGGTCGCCAACGTCCTCGGTCTCCCGATGGCCAAGGTGCGGATCGTCCAGACCGCCACTGGCGGCGGGTTCGGGGGAAAGGAGGATGTTCCGAGCCACCTTGCGGCGATGGCCGCCGTGCTCGCCTGGAAGGCGCGCCGGCCGGTGAAGCTGGTTCTCGACCGAGCCGAGGACATCGCGACCACCTCCAAGCGCCACCCGGGGCACATCCGCTACCGCACCGGCGCGAAGCGCGACGGAACCCTGACCGCGGTGGAGGTCGAGTTCTACTACAACGCGGGGGCGTACCAGACCCTATCCAGCGCGGTCCTGTGGCGGGGGCTGGTCCACGCCCCGGGACCGTATCGAATCCCCCACGTGAAGGTGGATGCCTATTCCGTGGCCACGAACACTGTCCCGTGCGGGGCGTTCCGCGGGTTCGGCTCGCCGCAGGTGATCTTCGCCCACGAGTCGCAGATGGACGAACTCGCCCAGCGGTTGGGGATGGACCCGTTCGCCCTGAGGGAGAAGAACGCCCTCCGCGAGGGCGACGCGACAGCAACCGGACAGGTGCTCGCCGAGTCGGTGGGGCTCGGGGCGTGCATCGAGAAGGCACGGGACCTCTGCCGGTGGAAGGACAGGCAGAGAGAGGTCGCCCAGTTCAACAAGGGGGGGCGGTTCAAACGCCGCGGCCTGGGCGTGTCCACCGTGATGTACGGGGTGGGGATGGGGGCCAAGGCCCCGCTACTCGAGAAGGCTGGGGCCTACCTCAAGCTGGAGGCCGATGGGTCCGTCACCCTCGCCGTGGGCACAACGGAGATGGGGCAGGGAGCAACTACCGTGCTGTCCCAGATCGCGGCGGAGGGGCTCGGGCTCCCGGTGGAGCTGGTCCAAGTGGCTCCGGTGGACTCCTCCCGGGTTCCCGACTCCGGACCCACCGTCGCCTCCCGGACGACGACCGTCCAGGGGATGGCCGTTCTCGACGCAGCCAAGAAGCTTCGGACCAAGATTGAGGACGCCGTCCGGAACATGTTCGCCTGTCCGGAATTCACCGTCGAGGGCCGCCTGTTCTGCATCCCCGGGGAGCCCCGCAAGGTAGACCTCTCCGAGGTCGCCCGCTGGATGTGGACCCACAATCGGGACATGGGGACCACGGGCTGGGTCGAGGGGAGCCCGGTGGACTGGGATGCTGCCACCGGCCAGGGCAACGCGTACTTCGTCTACGCCTACGCCTGTCACGTCTCACTGGTTGAGGTGGACCTGCTCACGGGCGAGTCGCACGTCGCGGGATTCTGGGCCGGCCACGACTCGGGGCGGATCGTGAACCCGGCCACTGCCCGCGGCCAGGTGGCGGGCGGGATTGCCCAGGGGATCGGATACGCCCTCACGGAGGAACTCGCCTCGCGCGACGGAAGGATCCTCGCCCCGTCGTTCACCGCCTACCACATCCCCACCGCGCCGGACATGCCGGAGGAGCTAGAGATCGCGTTCGTCGAGGCGCCGTACTCCGGGGGGCCGTTCGGTGCGAAGGGCCTCGGCGAGGTTCCCCTGATGGCGTCCCACGCCGCGGTGGCGAACGCCGTCTCCGCGGCCGCCGGTACCCGCCTCCGCGTCTATCCGGCGGTCCCCGAGCGTGTGCTCAACCTGATGGCGGCAAGCGCTTGACCCCCGAGGCCGCAGCTCCTGCCGTGCTCCCAAGCGTCAACCGTGCTGCCAACCCGATCTCACCGCAGAGTTCGCAGAGCACGCCGAGCTGGCGCGGAGGTAGCGCTCACTTTGGGTTCGGTCCAGTCCTGAAAACCTCGATCCCTTCGGGGAAGTGCTGTTTCCCTCCACAGGGTCTTCTCTGCGACCTCAGCGCCCTCGGCGGTGAAGCGGCACGATGGGGATGAGCGCCGAACACCGCGAGCGGCCCGGAGCGCGTCGGCCCAGCGTATGGCCGCTCTCCCTCGGCCACGGGCTCAACGACGGCTATGGCGCGTTCCTGTCGGCACTCCTTCCGCTTCTCATCTCCCGATTCGGGATGTCGCTCGCCGCAGCAGGTCTTCTCTCGTCGTTCCGGTCTTCCGTCGCCTCGTTCGGGCAGATCCCGTTAGGGGCGCTCGCCGACCGAGCAGGAGGACGGTGGCTGGTGATTCTCGGTCCAGCCCTCACCTGCACCGCGATGAGTTTGCTCGGGATCCTCCCCACGTACTGGGCGGTTGCCGCGGCCCTCGTCGCGGCAGGGATCGGAACCGCCGCGTTTCATCCCGCTGGGGCCTCCCGCGTTGCTGGGGCGGAGGGCCGGCGGGGGATGTCGATGGCCCTCTTCTCTGCCGGGGGAACTCTGGGGGCCGCGGTAGGCCCGCTTCTGATCGCTGGGGTTGCTGGGAACCTGGGCCTGTC
>JAGUVP010000234.1 GCA_020062805.1 Candidatus Bipolaricaulis sp. | reverse complement strand
CCAGCCAGGCCGGGAACGCCCCGCCGTAGTGCTCGATGAGGATCCCGAAGAACCGTTCCAACGACCCCAACAGCGCCCGGTGGACCATGTACGGCCGATGGGCCTGGCCATCGTCGCCGATGTACCCCATGCCGAACCGCTCCGGCTCGTTGAAGTCGAACTGAATCGTGGTGAGCTGCCACGAGCGCTTGAGGGAGTCCAGCACGTGGAGGTCGATCTTCGGGCCGTAGAACACGGCCTCCCCGGGCATCCGGGTGTGGGGCAAGCCCTTCCGCTCCAGGGCTCGCACGAGCGACCGCTCCGCCTGCTCCCACATTTCGTCGCTCCCGATGTAGTGCTCCACGTGCTGGGGATCGCGCACGGACAGGGCGACCTTGTAGTCGCGGAACCCGAACGCGCCCAGGATGTGGAGGGTCAGGTCGAGGCACGCCAGGACCTCGTCCTCGATCTGGTCGGGGCGGCAGATGATGTGGGCGTCGTCCTGGGTGAACCCCCGCACCCGGAGAAGCCCGTGCAGCACGCCCGACCGCTCGAACCGGTACACGGTGCCGAGCTCGGCGTAGCGGATGGGCAGATCGCGGTACGACCGAGTGTGGGTTTTGTAGATCGCGATGTGGAACGGGCAGTTCATCGGCTTGAGGTAGAACTCCTGGCCCTCGATGTCCATCGGGGCGTACATCCCGTCCTTGTAGAAGTCGAGGTGGCCCGAGGTCTCCCACAGTCGGGCCCGCCCGATGTGCGGGCTGACCACGAGCCGGTAGCCGGCCTTGTAGTGCTCGTCCTTCCAGAACGTCTCGATCTGGTGGCGGATCGCAGCTCCCTTGGGGTGCCAGAGGACAAGCCCTGCCCCGATGCCCTCGTTCTGGATCGAGAAGAGGTCGAGCTCGGGTCCGAGGATGCGGTGGTCGCGCTTCCGCGCCTCCTCCCGCCACTTCACGTGCTCGGCGAGCGCCTCTGCTGTAGGAAACGCGGTCCCGTAGACGCGGGTCAGCATGTCGCGGGCCGCGTCGCCCCGCCAGTAGGCACCAGCGAGGTCGAGGAGCTTCACGTGATGGACCCATCCAGTAGATGGAAGGTGCGGTCCCCGACAGAGGTCCATGAACTCCCCCTGCCGGTAGAACGAGATCCGCTCCTCGGGGATCTCGCGCACCAGTTCGAGCTTGTACACCTCGTCCTTCTCGGCGAGGAACGCTTCTGCCTCGGCGCGCGGCAGCCACACCCGCCCGATGGGGAGATCGTCCTTGATGATCCTCTCCATCTCCGCCTCGATCTTCGGCAGGTCGTCGCGGTTCACCGGCTCCGGGAACCGGATGTCGTAGTAGAACCCATCCTCGATCGCCGGACCGATGGCAAGCTTCGCCCCGGGGTAGAGCCGGGTCACGGCATGTGCAAGGACGTGGGAGGCCGTGTGACGGAGTACCTCGAGCGCCGCTGGGTCGTCCAGGCCGATCGCGCGGGCTTCCCCCGCATTGGGCAGGGGATCCCGCAGGTCCTGGAGCTGCCCGTTCACGAGGACTACGGCGGCCGTCTCTCCCCGCTCCTGAAGGACCGAGAGGACATCGCCGTCGTTGATTTCGACCGTCTTGCCGCTGGGCAGGATCACGTTGGCCATCCCACACCTCCTGTTGTGAAAAGGATGTCCCGAACCTTACCGCGTTCATGTGTCCCCGACAAGACGTCCCTCAGCTGAGCAACCTACCAGGTCAAGGTCTCCAGGATCACGCAGTCGTTCGTGTAGATGTCGATCTCCGCAGCAATGCGCAGCGCCTCTTGGGCGACTTCGGCAAGGGGCAGGCGGGCGTGCCTCAGCAAGGCCCGGGCCGCGCTCACGGCGTACCCTCCCCCGGAACCGATCCCGACCAATCCGTCGTCGGGCTCGATCACATCACCCTCGCCGGTGAGGAGGAACAGCGCTTCCTCAGACACCGCCACCACCACTGCCTCCAGCCGTCTCAGTGCACGGTCGGTCCGCCACTCCCGCGACAGCTCCACCGCCGCCTGACGCAAGGCCCCGTGGGCGGCAAGATTGGCCTCCAGCCGTTCAAGAAGAGTAACCCCGTCCGCCGTGCCTCCAGAGAAGCCCGCTAGAACGCTGCCATCGTGGATGCGATGCACCTTGCGGGCCGCGGTCTTGACGACCCGGCTCTCCATCGTGGCTTGCCCGTCACAGGCCATCACCGCGACCCGGCCTTCTTCAGAGCGGAGGGCAAGAACGGTGCTAGAAACCGTGTGCATCGGTCGAGTTTAGCGACGCACCCCGAACCGTTCAATTCCACAGGCGGGACAGGTGCTCTTCTCCTTCACCAGCACGAGTCCACACCCTTCGCACCGCCAGCCTCCGCTGTCGAGAATCGCCGTGTCGCGTGCCTCGGCCCAGGCAACCGCCTCCGCGGCCACCTGGCGCAGACGTAACGGAAGCCGTGGGGGGAGTTCGCGCCGCGCTCGTCGCACATCCGACGGCACAGGAGACCGCACTACGACCGGACGTGGAGGGCTCTTCAAAGCACGTACCTGGAACCGGAGGTCGGTTACGCCACATTCGGGGGCAATCTCGCCCAACCGTGCGAGGAGGCCAGCCTTGAGGAGGTTCAGCTCGGACGCCACGACGTGACTTCCCACGGCAAGGTGAAGAACACCGCGCTCTACATAGAGGGCCCGCGCCAGAGAACCAAGGCCTACGGTGGGCCAGAGGAGTACAGCATTCTGTTCTTTGAGCTTGTCTTCTGCTCCCCATCCCCGGGCGAGTGGACCCAACCACTGCCATATGTCTTTGGTATTCATAACCCTTGTCGTTGTAGTAGAGGGGGGGCGTTCTCTGGGGATAACCCCGAGGCGGACCATGGGGACCGGACGTTGCCATGGGGAGAGATCTGTGGAAAACCTGGGGACAGGACACGTGTCCAGGGGAATTCGGATGGGGAAAGGATTCTCGATGGGGTGTCCGCAGGTTTTTTCCCGTGTACCGGCAGGGTTGTCCCCAGGCGTTGGGGTTGTTTTCCACAGGGTATTCCCCGAGGGGCTGGGGACATCTTCACGGGCCGTACTTATTCAGAATCGTCGAGCGGAGGGACTCGATCTCGCTGCGGAGGAGGGGTATTTGGCGAAGCAGCTCCTGCATCTTCTGATAGGAGTGCATGATCGTGGTGTGGTCGCGTCCACCGAACGATCGGCCTAGGGAGGGGAAAGAAGTCTCCGTAAGCTCGCGGGACAGATAGATCGCGATTTGACGGGCATGGACGAGTTCCTTCTTTCTCGAAGGGCTCTCGATCTCGTTCACCGGGATCCGGTACGCGGCGGCCACCTCGGCTTTGATCGCTTCCACGGTGAGTTTCCTGGACAGGTCCTCCTTGGGGAGGATCTCGTCGAGCATCGCCGGAGTGACAGGGCCCTGGCACAGCTCGGCGTAGGCCAACGCCCGAATGAGCGCTCCTTCGAGGTCACGGACGTTCGTTGTGATCCGTGAGGCGATGAGGTCGACCACCTCGTCCGGGACCTCCAGCCCACGGCGGCGGGCCTTTTCGCGCAGGATTGCCGACCGGGTCTCGAAGTCGGGGGTTTGAATGTCGGCCACGAGCCCCCAGCGGAACCGCGAGACGAGGCGGTCTTGGAGCCCTTGGAGGTCGTCGGGCGAGCGATCGGAGGAGAGCACGATCTGCTTCCCGTTGCCGTACAGCTCGTTGAAGGTGTGGAACAGCTCCTCTTGAGTCCCCTCCTTGTTCTTGAGGAAGTGGACATCGTCGATGAGGAGGACGTCGACCGAGCGGTACTTTGCGCGGAACTGTTCCGTCTTGTTGGCGCCGATGGACTGGATGAGCTCGATCGCGAACCGCTCCGAGGTTGTGTACACCACCGTGGAGTCGGTGGGCGTGGCAAGGGCGTGCGCCCCGATGGCGTGGAGGAGGTGGGTCTTCCCCAAGCCCACGTTGCCGTAGATGAACAGAGGGTTGTAAGCGCGGGCCGGGGCCTCGGCTACGGCCTGGGCGGCGGCGAACGCGAGTTGGGAGTTCTTGCCCTGGACGAACGTGGCGAACGTGTACTCCTGGTTCAGTGGAAGTGAGCCGTGGTAGCGGCGGACGAACTGGGGGTCCAGCTGGGGGGCGGCGGGAGACGGTTCAGCCACGAGGACCCGAAGTTCGAGTGGATGCCCGGCAACGCCCTCCACCACCCGCTCCACGAGCGAGCGGTAGCGCCGTTCAATGCCTCCCTTGGCCAGGACAGACGGCACTTCCAGAACAAGGGTTTCCTCGTCGGCGCTCCTGGCGTGGGCGTCGGCGATCCAGGCGGCGAAGTTTGCGGGGGGGATCTCCTTGACAAGAAGGGCCTTCGCTTTCCCCCAGATCTCCTCCGCGGTGTGCCCCATGGACTCCCTCAGCCTACCTCGCCCCCGAAGAACGGTCAACGTGCGATGTGGTGGCGAGGCCCAGAGTTGAACTGGGGACACCACGGTTTTCAGCCGTGTGCTCTACCACCTGAGCTACCTCGCCGGAATACCAGTCACAAGTCTCAGGTCGCAAGTCTCGTACGACATGATTTGAGACTTGCTGACTTGCGACTGTCCTGCTGGCGGGGACGACGGGATTCGAACCCGCGGTCTCCGGAGTGACAATCCGGTGTCCTAGTCCAGCCTAGACCACGTCCCCAAAACCACAACTGGGCGAGAGAGGGATCGAACCTCTGGCCTTCCGGATGTAAGCCGGATGCTCTACCACTGAGCTACTCGCCCTGGAGTGTACCCCCCTCCCACCAAGTGCGGCAAGTGTCCCCGGGGGGATTCGAACCCCCGTCGCCGGATTGAAAGCCCGGTATCCTAGACCACTGGACGACGGGGACGGAACACACAGTCGCAAGTCGCCAAGTCCAGAGTCTACAAGTCTAGACCAATGCTGCCAACCTCAACGGACTGGCGACTTGTCGACTTGGGACTGCTCTTCGCGACTGTCCTTATGGGTCGTGCAGGAATCGAACCTGCGACTCCCGGCTTAAAAGGCCGGTGCTCTACCGACTGAGCTAACGACCCGCTACCACAGTCCCCAGTCCACACGTCGCAAGTCGGGAAGTCGCGGAAGCCGAGAACAGGGTGCAAAGGGCTGCGACTTGTCGACTTGTGACTCGTTGACTTGCGACTGTTTTGGTGGGTCGTGGAGGATTCGAACCCCCGGCCCGCGGATTAAGAGTCCGCTGCTCTACCGACTGAGCTAACGACCCGGGAAACCACAGTCGCAAGTCCGAAGTCTCAAGTCGAACGGCGCGGCTTGCCGGACTTCTGACCTGCCGACGTGTGACGGGATCTTACGGGCGGTAGGATGGCTGCGTCAAGGCAGTACAATGGAACAGCATGGACGGCCTGTGGAAAGGTCGGGCACCGCTGGCGGAGCGGTTGCGGCCGCGCGACCTCGGTGAGGTGGTGGGGCAAAGGCGTCTCTTGGGGGAGAAGGGGCCCCTGCGGGCGCTCAT
>JAGUVP010000313.1 GCA_020062805.1 Candidatus Bipolaricaulis sp. | reverse complement strand
GGGCGACGCGGGCGCCGAGCTTGCGGGTGTGGGCCAGCGTGGTCGCGTCGGGCGCCCCGGCGCAGGCGACGCCGTAGTGACCTCCCGCATCGAGTGGATCCCCCATCACGATCATCCCGTAGATGAGCATCGCCTGGTGGATGGCGAGGATCGTCGTCTCCTTGCCCCCGGTGGGGTGAGCGGAGGTAGCGAACGCCGCGCCGACCTTGCCCTCCATGTGCCGGCGCACCACGACAAAGTCGTCCAAAACCTTCTTCAGCTCGGCGGCCATCCCCCCGAAGTAGACCGGAGACCCCACGACCACGGCGTGGCTGTCGCGGAACTCCTCGATCTTCACCGTGTCCGGCGTGCGGAGGATGGCCGCGCACCCCTCGACCTCCCGCGCTCCCTCGGCCACGGCTTCGGCGAGCCGCTTCGTGTTCCCGGTTCGTGAGTAGTAGAGCACCAACACCCGCATGTCGTCCCTCCTTACGTTGCGCGTTGTCTCCCTCGATCTCCTGCGGCCGTTCAGCACGTCTACGGCCTTCAGTCCGCGGGGATGTTGTAGGGGTGGCAGCGGATGTCGGCGTAGCAGAACCCGGTGCGCGCTCGCTCCTCCTGCTCGGCGACCCACGCCTCGACCCCGATCCGCTGCATGCGCCTCCCGTCCGGGATGAGGGTCACGTAGCCCTCGGCGAGGGCCGCGATGCGATGGCACGGGTAGTCGGCGCACTGGGCGCAGATCTCGATCCCCCGCGCTTGGGCGCACTTGCGGATCCCGCAGAACGGCGGCCCGCCGCCGTCCCGGCAGCCTGGACACGACCGATCTGGGTCGCACAGATGGTCGAGGAACGCCCGGAAGCCCGTGAAGTGCGGAAGATCTCGCCCCCAATCGTCGTACCCTTCCCTGACGATCGTCTCCCGCAGGGCCTGCGCCTGGCCCGGGATCCTCGACCGCGCCGAGCACAGCCCGCAGTACAGACCACAGTGCGTCACGAACCGGAGATCGCTCATCTTGCCCTCCTCTGGCTCACCCGCCGGGTCACCGGGACGTGGCCCCATGGTTGAACCCCCACACCGCGAGCGCGACGGTCGCGATGGGAACGAGGAGCACGTCCAGGTCGAGCCCCGCCAGGGCGTAGATCGGGACCGACAGGAGCGCTCCCACACCGAGCCCGAGACACCCGCCGAGCACGCACAGCGGCAGGTTTCCCTCCACACCGAGGAGGATCCCGGTGAGCGCCACGCCGCCGCTCGCCCCGACGATGATTCCCCCGAACACGGTACCCGCGCCAAGGTGGCGGACCCAAGCTTCTCTGTTCGGGAACGCGCCTTCGACGGCCAGTGACACCCTCCACCCCGCGTAGAAGCCGGCGAACGCTCCGACGAGCCCTGCCAGGGTCTCAGCCAGGACCGCCTCCTCGGGAGGACGGGCGACGAGAGCCCCCCCGGCAACGACGGCTGCGATCACGACCGCGAGAACCTTTCGCACCGCGCCACCTCCTGGGACGACCGGGAACATTCTAGCCTGTCCCGTCACCAGCGGTTTCCTCGGTTGGACTCATCCCGATGGCCATATGCAGCGCTGTGGGCAGTGAAGGCTGTTGTTCTGGTCAACGTCCTGACTGAGGCCACTCAACGCGCCACGGATCTCTGCAGCCCGCTGGGGTGTTGCGGGAAGGGACGTGCGTCTTGGCGAGGGGCGGCGGAACGTGTACACTTCGGTCATCGTCGGTTCGAGGAGTTCTCTATCGGCCCACGGTAAGGAGGCGACATGACTTTCGAGCGGCGCAAGATGTATAACGTGAGCCATTTAGGGCTCACCTGCGCGGACTGCGGCACCAAGATCGAGGAGCTCCCCTTCGAGCCCAAGACCGATCGCCCGGTCTACTGCCAAAAGTGTGCCCGCACGCGGCGGCGCGATAACCCGCGCGTCCTGCGGTAAACCGTTAACCCAACGGGGCGGCCACCCGGCCGCCCCATTTCTCTATCCCACCAGGTATCTCAGGCCGCCCACGGCCAGACCCAGCAGTATCACGCCCCACGCCGGCCACTTGGCAAGGAACACGAGCCCCGCACTCGTTGCTAGGAGCAGAGCCGCCCCCATGTCCCACGGCACGCCGAGGGCGAGCCGAACGGTGACGGCGAGGATCACGCCTACCACCGCCGCGGAGACGCCGTTCAGGAACTCGCGGGCTCCCTGTCGCTTCTGGAGGCGGGGGAGGAGTGGGCCGAGGAAGGCGACGATGAGGAACGCCGGAAAGAACACGGCGCCGGTGGCCAGGGCCGCCCCGCCCGGTCCGGCGAGCAGCCACCCGATG
>JAGUVP010000180.1 GCA_020062805.1 Candidatus Bipolaricaulis sp. | reverse complement strand
TGCACCAGCGATCGGAAGCGGGCCTCGCTACGGGCCAATCGCTGCTCGGCGGTCTTTCGTTCGTCGATGGTCCGAGCGGTGACCACGAGCCCGCCCACGGTCGGCTCATCCCGCAGGTCCGTCGCCACCAGCTCACACCACACGAGTCCTTCCAGACGGTTCTGCATGCGCAGCTCCACAGAACCAGATGTTCCTGCTTCAGCATTGCGCAGGAGCTCTTCGAGGGACCGAAGATGTTCCGGCTCGACCAGTGCAGCAAGTGCCTCACCAATGATCTGGTCGTCGGCGAGCCCGAAGACCTGCGCGGCCGCAGGGGTGGCCGACCGGATGCGACGCTCTGCGTCCAGCTGCATGACGACGTCGCGTGAATGCAGTACCAGCGCCCTGAAGCGCCGCTCTCCAGCTTGACGCTCCTGCGTTGCGATGAGTTCCGATCGCTCGAGAGCCATTGCGGCCTCCCTAGCAAGTCGACCAAGCGCTCTCCGCAACTCATCATCGATGTCAACACCCGATGCGCACGCCAAGACGGCCTGCAATCCTGTTCCCGATATCAAAGGCACCAGCAGCGAGCCGGGCTTGAGAGCAGAGATCGGCTCACTCGATGACAGTAGAACCATCCGGCCTTCCCCAAGACGTGCTGTCAGTGCGTCCGGCAGAGCCGCGGCGTCTTTGAGTTGCAGCAAGCCGACTCCATGGGAAGCGGCGTGCACATCCCGAGCCAATAGACGGCGCGCGGCGTCCTGAACAATCATCGGCACTTCGTCGTCGCTCGCTCCAAGCAACAGTTCGGCGGCGCAGGCCAGTTCCGCGTCAATCGCGGCCGCCCTACTCCGGGCTCGAACAAGACCGCCCAAGCGGAGCATGACAAGTACGCTTACTGCGACCCAGCAAAGAATTGTCACCGGCTGAGTCCAGCGTTGGGAGCTCGTTGTCTGAGCAATGAGCACTAGCGGTGCAACCAGCACCGCAGCAGTCATCATGAACAACCGCAGCCTCGTCATCGAGGGCACGGCCTCCTCAGTGGGCGCAGCCAAACTCGCCATCGACGGATGCCAGGAGCATGCAACTGCAAACATGAACGCGATGGTGGCGAACCCGGCGGCGACGGGAAGCTGCCAGTGTTGAGAGCTACCGTCTGCGGACAGCCCGACCGAGGTGACGACATCGCTGGCAATCGCCGCTACCGAACCAACAACAAGGAGATAGAGAGCCGGCGAGCGCGAACCGGGTCCGATCGCGAGTCTGATGTTGAGTCCCAAGCCCGTGAGCGAGAGAAGCGAGAAGGCAACCGCAGTGCCCTTGTCGAACGGATCGAGCGCCGGGTTCCTCAGGTAGGGCACCATGATGAAGAGCCAGAGGATCACAGCGAATCCACCCACCGCGATCAGGGCATCTATGACGTTCGTCGGGTCCTTCCGGTACGCCCGTGCGACCCCCATCCGCCAATAGGCGATCACATACGTTCCGTAACCACAGAAGTCCACGAAGTCGGCGATGCGGTCAAGCATTGGAACCGCTGGTGCTCGCAACAGGTTGCCCGCAAGAAAGAGACCGATTGAGACACGAAGCAACAGCCAGGGACGCCGGGCAACGGGAGACCACCGCCTCACGCCTGCGCCAATGGCGGGCACCGCCAGAACGTTGGCGGCCAATCCCACTGCGAGCACAGCGTTCAGCCCCAACCATCCCGCGGCGAACAGCCCCACGCCACCCGCCAAGAGGGGAAGACGCCAACTGTTCAGCCTCAGCACCTAGCGCTTATCGACGGCCGATAATCGTCCCCGCATCACTCACTTTGGCCAAGCGTGCCATTCGGCAGGTGGGCGCCGTGGCCGACTACGACGATTGCGGTTAGCTCGCGTCTGATGCCAAACGGACCGCATCAACACCGGCGCTGCGCACGTCAGACTCAGCCAGCCCGGGCCTCTGCTGCAGATGCACTAGCCCGCGTGGTTCAAATGAGAGCAACGGACCGGCATCTCCGGCGCAGCAGAGGCCACCGCTAGTCAAGATCACCCAAATGCAGGTGCCACGGTTTCCTCCGAGCACCTCTAGGCTCAATCGTGGCGGCTCAGGATCTTCAACAATCTTGGACAGCTGGATGACACCATCACGCAGCCTCCCCGCCATCGACGAAGTCGCATCATTCACGGAAGCCCTACTGGTCTCCCGATACATGCGAGCGTCGGTCGGCCAATACGAGCGAGCCGGCGACCGGTTCGCATCGTTGAGCCGACAGCAGCTGATCGACGACGCTCGGTCATCGGCTGCGATACTCGCAGATTCCGGCATCTCGTCCGGGACACCCCTTCTGGTGGCAGCCACCGCACCGCTCGACGCCCTTCGCGCATTCCTCGTCGCCATGATGGCCGGCGCAGCTCCATGCATCGTGCCGCAGCGGGCAGCATTCGACTCGGAGGCCGTTGTCGAGGATCGCGTACGCAGAATGCTGCGGTCGCTGCCGGCCGGAGCGATGCTCGTCGGGCCATCCGCTCAACGGCTCGCAGCACGGACCGGCACCGCTTGGCTCCAGCTACCAGAAGCATCGCGGCGTCCGCACGAGGGGCAGCTGCCGAACAGAAGCGGCAGCGACATCGCCTATTACCAGTTCTCAAGTGGTTCTACGGCAGAGCCAAAGGCTATCGCCATACCTCACTCCGCCCTGCTCGCCAACGCACGGGCACTCATTGCCGACGCTGGGATCACGGAGCGAGACAGGTTCGTAAGCTGGCTGCCGCTGCATCACGACATGGGGCTGGTTGTTACCTGCCTCACGCCCCTGTTGGTTGGCGCCGACACCCATCTCATGAGCCCGTTTGAGTTCGTCCGCGATCCCGTTCGCTGGATCAGGGCGATGTCTGACCTCCGGGCAACCTTCACTTGTGCACCGGACTTCGCACTGCGGCGTGTCGTGCAGCGGATGGGAGCCACTCACGTCGATGATCTCGATCTGTCTCCTTGCCGGTGTCTCTTCTCCGGGGCCGAACCCATCAACCCCGATACGATTCGGCAGTTCAGCCGAGCGCTCGCTCCGTACGGGTTCGATGAAAGGGTCGTGTCTCCTGGCTACGGCCTCGCTGAGGCGACCGTCTACGTGACGACAACCCTCCCCTCTGAGGAGGCACACCGCATCGTGGTCAGGCGCCGCGAGATAGCAGCACTCGGGGCTGTGGAGGTCCTCCAGGACGAGCCGTTATCGTCGAGTACCCAACCGCAGGATCCGAGCCTTGCCGAGCTGGTGAGCGTTGGCCGCCGGGCGAGCATCGACTTTCACATCGAGGACCGGCACATTCGAGCGGAACTCGGTCCCGACCAGTGCGGCGAAATAGTAGTAAAAGGACCTTCACTAGCAGCTGGCTATTACAGCGATGGCCGACTCGCGCCCCTCTCTCCGACGGGTGTACGAACGGGAGACATCGGTTTTCTCCATGATGAGCGCCTCTACATCGTGGACCGGGAGAAGAACGTCATCATTAGACATGGCGAGAACTTCTCTGCCGCGGCCCTTGAGGAGGAGATTGCGCAGCGATTGGGCCTCTGCACCTCTCGCGTCATGGTGTTCGACTCGGATCCGCTCGGCAGCGACGCCCACATCATCGCAATTGTCGAACAAGCAGAGCGAAACGACGGCCGCGAGCTCTTGGAACGCCTCGGGGTCGTTTCGGCACAGTTGCCGCTGGCGCCTCGAGCTCTGGTAGTCACCAAGAACCGCGCCCTGCCTCGGACGACAAGCGGGAAGAAGATGCATGCCGAGGCTCGGCGCCTACTTCGCTCCGGTGCACTTCCGGTCGTCGCCGAGCGCAAGCCTCCCGAGGCATCGATGGTAGATCTAGCGGCCAAACGGAAGGACGAGGTCAATGCTGGTGAGCGCCGCAGTCAGGTTCTCCGCATGGTTCAAGAGACCGCTCGACGCTGCGGCTGCTCCGCCCCCGTGACGGAGTTGAGTCGGTTCGCTGGGGACCTGCTGATCGATTCTCTAGCGTTGTTCGAACTCGTAGTCGAGATTGAGGCGAGACTGAAGCTCTCGATGGACGACGACTGGATAGCTGGAGCGGAAACCGTCCGGGATCTGCTCGACGTAGTCGACCAACGCGCAGCAGCCGGCACCGAGACGATCGGGGAGCACACAGGCGCTTCGCCCGGCGCGGCAAACCGACTCTTCTCCTCGCTACCCGGCATCAGCCTGGTGGCTGACGCGCAGAAGCAGCGGCAGATCTTGGTCAACGGTCGATGGATGACCGATTTTGCATCCTGCAACTACCTCGGCTTCGATCTTGAACCTGAGGTGGCCGCCGCCATCGCCCCGATGATCGACCGCTGGGGGACGCATCCGAGCTGGACCCGGGCCGTCGCCTCACCGGAGCCGTATCGACGCCTCGAGTCGGAGTTGGCGGAGGTCGTCGGCGCAGAGGACACCGTGGTCTTCCCGACGGTCACCTTGGTGCACATGGGCGTGCTGCCGAGGCTCGCCGGAGTCGGAGGTGCCATCCTGCTGGACAGCGC
>JAGUVP010000092.1 GCA_020062805.1 Candidatus Bipolaricaulis sp. | reverse complement strand
TTCTCCACCGGCTGGCGGATCCCCCGCGGGCAGGATCGCAACCCGGTGGAGTTCATCGCCAATCGCTCACAGACAACGGACAACCTGTACCGGGCAGCCGCAGAGGCCACCGAGGAGGCGATCTACTCCGCCCTCCTCGCCGCCACGCCCCTCGTCGGGCGGGACGGACTGAGCCTCCCCACCCTCACCTGAACCGACTTCCACTCTCTTGGGAGACCGCGCCTGAGCATCTCCCTTCATGGAGAACCGCTCCCGCTGTGTCGGTGTATCTTGTGGGCAAGGGGGCGGGATGAGACGACATCACGGGGCAGTTGCAGTCGTGGCCATGCTCGCATTGACAGGGAGCCTGGCATGGCCGGGCGACGGGGAGGCAAGGGTTCGCGATGGGTTCTTCGGAGTCTCGGGGATCTTCCCGGACAAGTCGCTCCTGGGTGAACTCGGTGTCGACTGCGCGGTGTACGGGTTCTACATCGGTCCCAACTCCACGCCCGGTCCTGAGACCCGTGACACACGGCAGATGAGGGACCTTGTCGCCCAAGGGGTCACACCGATCCCAGCATTCTTCGCGCCATCGGTTGATCCCGCCGTCGCCCCGCGCGTGGCGGAGATCGTCCGGTACTACACAACCGGCGAGGGCGTGACCCACGTCGGGATCCCCATCCGCTACTGGCAGATCGGAAACGAGCCCAACTGGGGATGGGGAACGTCGTGCTCCCCGGAGGAGTTCGCGCGCCGGGTGGCGATCATCGGCCAGGGCGTTCGGGCCGCGTGCCCGGAGTGCGTGGTCCTCATGGGGGGCCTGCTCGATGGGCAGGAAATGGGCGACCTGGCGCTGGAGCCGTACCTCGAACGGTTCTTGGAGGCTGGGGGAGGGAAGTGGATCGACGTCTACAACTTCCACTACTACGGCGTGGCTCGGCCCACCGGTGCCTTCGGCGGTCCAGTTCTACCGCACGGGCGAGGATATCCTGCACCGAATGCGCCTCGTGCTCGACCGGTTCGGGTACGGGGATCGCCCGATCTGGGTCAGCGAGACGTCCACCTTCTCCGGCCGGATGGGCGACCTCGTCCAGTCGGAAGAGGAACAGGCGGCAGACCTCGTCAAACGGTTCGTCCTCCTGTGGCAGCTGGGCGTGGAGAAGGCCTTCTGGACCTACGTCACCGAGCCCAAGTACGAGGGCACGGGCGAGGGGTTCTTCGACCAGGCCGGCCTGGTGTACGACGGATTCGGCCCGGAGGACCGCGGGGCGGGGGTGAAGAAGAGGGCGTTCTTCGCATACAGAGAACTCATCGCACGCCTGAGGGGAGCCGTGCCCGCCGGGATCCAGACAGATCAGGGGGTAACCGTGGCCCGGTTCATCGTCGAGGCGGACACCGTGGTCGTCCTGTGGCAGGACCCCTGGGAACGCCAGGGCCCACTTTGGATACGAGCGGACAAGCGGATCCAGGTAGGCGACATCTACGGGACGCCTCTGTTCGAGTTCGAGGGGATCCGCTCCCTCAACCCTGGGGATTGAACCGGTGTACCTGGTTGGGGAGAGCATCGAGATCCTCCTCCACGCACCCCCGCTCTCCCCCTCAGGCTGACGAACGGGGTGGCGATCGTCTTCGGAGGTTGGCGAGCGCTACGCCCGCAATCGTAATCAACCCGCCGATCAGGGAAAGCCAGGTCGGGATCTCGCGCAGCCAGACCCAGGCGATCCCGATCGCCAGGACGGGGCTCAGGTAGAGAAAGCTCGACAGGTTTGAGGCGGGAAGCCGCGTGAGTCCGTACACCCACAGGACGTAGGCCAACCCGCCGGGAAACGCTCCGAGGTAAGCCACGGCCAGGACCGCCGACCACGAGGCGGTGCGGAGGGTGGCGAGGAGTCCGGGGAGGAAGACGAGCATCGGGATCGTCCCTGCCCAGACGACGTACGTCGTGAACGCCAGCGGAGGGTAGCGGGAGACGTGCTTCTTCTGGAGCACGCTGTACAGGCTCGCCGACACGGCAGCCAGAAGGATGACGAGCGCCCCGGGTTCGACGCGGAACGCCTCTCCTTCCCCAAGGGTGATCAGGGCCACCCCGGCAAAGCCGATCGCGATCCCCAGCCAGCCCGCTCGGCCCAAGTCCTCGCGGAGGACGAGCCGGGCGAGGAGGGCGGTGAACATCGGGGCCGAGGCGATGAGAAGGCTCGCCGCCCCTGCGGTCACGGTCTGCTCACCGTAGTTTAAGGCGAGGTGGTAGATCGTGATCCCCAACACCCCCAGCAACAGGAGCACCGACACATCGCGTCGTTGGGGGAGCGAGCTGCGGCGAGTGAAGCTGATCGCCCCAAGCATGATCGAGGCGACGAGGAACCGCAGCAGGGCGAGCTCTCCTGGCGGGAAGACGTCCAAAGCGCTGCGGATCGCGGCGAACGCCGACGCCCACATGAGGAGCATCGCCGCGATGGAGAGGATGAGCGGGGCATCCAACTGTGATCTGTTCATGGTCTGATCCTCTGTCTACCCAAGCGGATTTGGGATCGCACGAAACTACGGCCCCCTCTGTTCGACGCAGCCTACTCGATGATGCGCACCCCGCGGAGGAGGCGCTCCAACTCCGCAATTCGGCTCTCGACGAAACCCTGCTCTTCCTTGGCGGCGTGGTACTCCGAGTTCTCCCGGAGGTCCCCCAGCTCCCGTGCTGCCCGCAGCCGCTCGATGACCTTCGGCCGCCGCACGCGCACGAGTTCGTCGAGCTCCTTCTTGAACCGCTCGTACCCCTCGCGGGTGAGCACCTTCTCCTGTGGCTTGGGGGGAAGCTTCATCCGTCTCCTCCTGATGTGTGGGTTCGCTCTACGTGCCCGCCCATCTTACCGCAGAGGCCGCCGAGAGCGCAGAGGGAATCCCAAACTGCGCCACAAAGCACAACGGGATTCGGGGTTCCAAACCCGGGGTTTGTGTTTGCCGTTCTTCGTGCCCTTGGTGCCCGTTGTGGTGGGCTCTTCAGTCGGCCGGCTGTCCTCGGCGCCTCTGTGGTGGATGGTACAGCGGCAATCCGATCTTCTCCGCGTGGCCCGCAGGCTTCCGCGGGCCACCCGTGCACGGGCGCCTAGCCTTGCGGGATCTGCTGCCAATCCTTGAGAAACCGGGCGATCCCCGCGTCGGTGAGGGGGTGCCCGAACAGCTTCTTCAACACGTCGTAGGGAACGGTGGCGATATGCGCGCCGAGGAGCGCCGCCTGGAGAACGTGTCCCGGATGGCGCACGCTGGCCACGATGATCTCGGTGGGGAAGTCGTACGGGTCGTACACGGTCAGGATCTCCTCCACAAGAGCCATCCCATCGCCGCCCGCGTCATCGATCCGTCCCACGAACGGGGAGACGTAGGTCGCCCCGCACTTGGCCGCCAGTAGGGCCTGGTTCGCGGAGAAGACGAGGGTCACGTTGGTATGAACCCCTTCCCGCGACAGAAGCTGGACAGCCTGCATCCCGGCCTCGGTCATCGGAATCTTGACCACCACGTTCGCGGCGACCTCCGCCAGCTCGCGCGCCTCGCGCACCATCCCGTCGCGGTCGAGAGCCACAACCTCCGCAGAGACGGGGCCAGCTACGATCGCACAGATCTCCTGCAGCACGTCGCGGAATGGTCGCTTCTCCCGTGCGACAAGGGATGGGTTCGTCGTCACCCCATCCACGAGCCAGGAAAGCTCGCGGATCTCCGCCACGTTCGCCGTATCGAGGTAGAGCTTCATTGCCATTGAGTCTAGCCGGTCCCGACCGATGCGGCCACGGTTCGCCCCCCAGCGGCGGTTCGACTAGAATGCGCGTTGAGGAGGCAGCCATGATTGGATGGATCATCCTAGGGGTCTTCGTACTCCTGTTCCTGTGGATCGCGGGGACGTACAACAAGCTCGTCCGCCTCGGCGTGCGGGCCGAGGAGGCGTGGCGGGGGATCGACACCCTGCTCCGCAAGCGGTTCGACCTCATCCCGAACCTCGTGGAGACGGTGAAGGGGTACGCCACACACGAACGCGAGGTGTTCGAGCGGGTGACCGAGGCCCGCTCGGCCTCGATGAAGGCACAGACGCCGAAGGAACAGGCGGAGGCGGACAACGTCCTCGCCGGGACCCTCAAGTCGCTGTTCGCCGTGGTCGAGAACTACCCCCAGCTGAAGGCGAACGAGAACTTCACCTCGCTCCAGAAGTCGCTCGAGGGGCTGGAGGAGGAGATCGCCCGCTCGCGGCGCTACTACAACGCGGTGGTGCGGGATCTGAACACGGCGATCAAGGTGTTCCCCCAGAACCTGATCGCCAACCTGTTCGGGGTTCGGGAGCGGGAGTTCTACATGCTCCCCTCGGAAGCGATGGGCGAACCCCCGAAAGTGGACTTCAGCCGATGAAAACGCTCGCCGTCGTTCTCGCGCTCCTGTTCTCCGTACTCGGCCTTGGGCAGGAGATCCGCGACTACCTCGTGCGGGCCGAGATCGGCGCGGACGGGGAGGTGACGGTCCGCGAGGACATCGGGGTGTTCTTCACCGCCTCGCGACGCGGCATCTTCCGCGAGATCCCGATCTCGTACCGTCTCCCCACCGGCGAGACGTACCGGCTGAGGGTAACGGTGGACGAGGTCTTGGCGAACGGCGGCTCCGTCCCGTACCGGCAGTACACGGAAGGGAGGAACCTCGTCCTGCAGATCGGCGATCCCGACCGTACGGTGACGGGTCTGGTGACGTACACAGTCCGCTACCGGGTGCTTCGGGCGCTGCGCCGGTACGAGGGGGAGGTCGAGCTCTACTGGAACGCGATCGGAACGGACTGGGCAATGCCCATCGCCCGGGCCCGGGTTGAGATCGTCGCCCCCCCAGGCGTTAGCCCGACCGACGTTCGCGCCCTGGGGTTCCGCGGGCCGTACGGGTCCACGGACCCATTGGAGTTGCGCTGGGAGGACGGCCTCTTCGTGGGCGAGACGGAGGGCCTCCGGCCCGGGGAGGGGATCACGGTTGCGGTGCGGGTCCCGCAAGGGGCGGTCGCTCTCCCTGGGGCATGGCAGGGGTTCCTGTGGTTCCTCCGGGACAACCTGTACGCGGGGATCCCGGTCCTTGTCCTCGCCGGGATGTTCATCCTGTGGTGGAAGCGGGGGCGCGATCCGAAGGTGGGCTCGGTGGCTCCTGAGTACAAGCCGATCGAGGGCCTGGGCCCGGCCGAGGCGGGCGTGCTGCTTGACAACCGCGCCGATCCGCGTGACTTCGCAGCGGGAATCCTCTCGCTCGCCACGAAGGGCTACCTTCGGATCCGCGAGATCTGGACGGACGACAAGGGGCACGATCCCGACGACTTCGAGCTGGTCGGAGCGGAGAGCAAGGCCCCGCTTACCCCCTATGAGAAGGCCCTGCGCGAGGCTCTCCTCGGCGGGGCGGAGAGCCGGACGATCTCCGACCTCAAGTACAAGCTGTACGACAAGATGCCCGGGCTCAAGGCGCGCCTGTACATGGACTTGAGCGAGGACGGATACTACGTGGGAAACCCTGACCACGTGCGAAGCGCCTACTACGGACTGGGCATCGGGTTCATCGTCTTGGCGGGGTTCCTGGCCTACTTCACCCAGTCCCTGTACCTCGGGCTCACCCTTGGTGTATCGGGGCTGATCGTGATCGGCTTTGCCCCGTTCATGCCCAAGCGGACGGGTGAAGGGATCGAGGCGCTGCGCCTGGTCCTGGGGCTGCAGGAGTACATCCGCCGTGCCGAGGTGGGCCGGATTGAGTTCGCAGCCCGCGAGAAGCACTTCGACGAACTCCTCCCCTACGCGATGGCCCTCGGCCTCACCGAGCTGTGGACGAAGAAGTTCGACGGTCTCCTGGCCAAAGCGCCGGACTGGTACCAAGGCCGGTTCCCCACGTTCGCCCCGTACTGGTTTGGGATGCGCCTGGTGACGCTTCAGAACAGCGCCTACACCGCGGCCACCGCTGCC
>JAGUVP010000244.1 GCA_020062805.1 Candidatus Bipolaricaulis sp. | reverse complement strand
GCGCCGTTCGCCCGGCGGGTGGAGGAGCTGTCGGGCGAGAACCCGTACGCCTGCTACCAGTGCGGAAAGTGCTCCGCGGGATGCCCGTTCGCAGACTACATGGACGCGCTCCCGAACCAGGTGTTGCGCCTGGTCCAGCTCGGCGACGAGTCGGCGCTGGAGCTCTCCGCCCCGTGGGTGTGCGCGTCGTGCCTGGCGTGCGGGGTGCGGTGCCCGAAGGGCGTGGATATCGCGAAGACGATGGAGGCACTGCGGCTCCTGGCCCTGCGCAAGGGGATCTCCCCCGCTCTGGCGACCCCGGACCGGCCCTGTCCGCAGATCGCCCTCGTCGGGGCGTACAGGAAGCTGACTCCGTGATGGGTGACGCGTGATGAGCGAAACCCGAACGCACAAGGACCTGGACGTGAGGTACATCCGGCGCTTTCTCACCGCCGAGACGCAGAGAAGAGCGGTTGCGGAGTTGAATCCATGTTTCCAAGGTTCTGTAGCGTCGCAGCTTGTCTGCGACGAACCGTCGGGGATGAACCCCGACGCTACGGCTCTTCTCTCTGCAAGCTCCGCGCCTCTGCGGTGGAATCTGGACTCAGGAAGGACAGGGGGTGCGCATGCCAACTAACCCGTCACGCCTTGCCTACTTCCCTGGCTGTGCGATGAAGGACCAGGCCCGGCCGGACGAGCTGGGGACCCTCCAGGCGCTCGCCCTCCTCGGGTACGAGGTCGAGGAGATCCCGCGCTGGAACTGCTGCGGCACGGTGTACTCGTTGGCCCAGGACGACCTCATGCGCCACGTGGGGCCGGTGCGGAACCTTGTCCGCGTCCAGGGGATGGGCGAGAAGCGGGTGCTCACCCTGTGCGCGATGTGCTACGGCACGCTCACCCGATCGGCGCGGTTCGTCCAAGAGCCGGAGCGGCTGGAGCGGATCAACGCGTTCATGGACACGGAGGACGACTTCCGCGGCGGGATCGAGGTTGTCCACCTCCTCACCCTCCTCCGCGACGAGGTGGGCTACGAGAAGCTGGCCTCCCAGGTCAAGCGAAGCCTGAACGGGCTCAAGGTCGCCACCTACTACGGGTGTGTGCTCCTCCGGCCGCGGGAGTTCGCCGTGGACGATCCGGAGAGGCCCGAGGTCATGGAGCGGGTCGTCGAAGCGATGGGCGGGACGCCGACGGTGTTCCCGGAGCGGATGGAGTGCTGCGGGGCGTACCTCACGGTGGGACGATCCGATGTGGTGGCAGATCGGGCGGGGAGGATCCTCCGCTCGGCGCGGGGCAACGGGGCGGACCTCGTGGTCACGACGTGCCCCCTGTGCCAGTTCAACCTCGACGAGCGCCGGCCCGCGGGGGCGCCAAGCCTGCCCGTCCTCTACCTCGGGCAGATCCTGGCGTGGGCGATGGGAGTGGACGAACCTGCAGTCGCCGCTCTGGTAAGCAAGGAACCTGCAACCGGAAGTCCGGTTTCCACGGGGGTGTGACGTGAACGAGATCACGGTGTTCATCATGGGCAAGGGGTACCGCGTTCCGGCGGGCCTGACGATCATGAAGGCAATGGAGTACGCCGGGTACCTGCTCAACCGCGGCTGCGGTTGCCGGGGCGGGTACTGCGGGGCGTGCGCCACGGTGTACCGGCTCCCGGGCGACTACAAGCTCTACGCGGACCTCGCCTGCCAGACCCCGGTCCAGGACGGGATGTACATCGCCCAGCTCCCATTCACCCCCGCCGAGCGGCCGGCGTACGCGCTGGAGAACCTGACCCCGGATGGAAAGACGCTTCTCGCTCTGTTCCCAGAGCTGGCGCGGTGCGTGGCGTGCAACACCTGCACCAAGGCCTGCCCGCAGAAACTGGAGGTCATGGACGCGGTCCAGTCGTCCCTGCGCGGGGACATCCGCCAGGTGGCGGAGTTCACGTTCGACTGTGTCTCGTGTGGCCTGTGCACGATGCGCTGCCCGGCGGAGATCTCCCACCACCACGTGTGGCAGCTCGCCCGCCGGCTGAACGGGGCGTACCTCACCCCGCGTGCGGAGCACGTCAAGACGCGGGTCGAGGAGATTGCCGCAGGGAAGTTCAAGGGAGAGCTGGATAAGCTCGTGACGATGACCAAGGACGAGCTGGTCGCGGCGTACAAGGCCCGCCAGATCGAGGCGTAAGGAGGGAGCCGTGGGCACCTACCCGCGAGAGATCCAAGAGTCCATCGAGCGCGTCGGGGCCACGCGGCCGGCGCGGCTCGCCAACAAGCCGGCGCGGCTCACGCTCCAGGAGCAGGAGACCCTTCTCAAGGGGTTCCACCCCGACTACCGGGCGGAGGGAAAGCGCAAGCTCAAGGTCGGCGCGTCGTGGGGCGAGCCTGTACCGCACGAGCTCGCCGACCTCCTCGAGGCGTACCCGCTCCTCGATCCGGGGTCTGTGGATGTCTCCAAGCCCGACCACGACGTGGACCTCCTCGTGATCGGCGGGGGCGGGGCGGGCACCGTGGCGGCGATCTGGGCCCACAGGTCGGGCGTCCCGGCGGAGCGGATCCTCATCGCCACGAAGCTCCGTCACGGCGACTCGAACTCGATCATGGCCCAGGGCGGGATCCAGGCCGCGGATAAGCCGCACGACTCGCCGGCGATCCACTACCTCGACGTCCTCGGTGGCGGGCACTTCACCAACGATCCCAAGCTCGTGCGGGCGATGGTCGAGGATGCGCCGGAACTCATCCGCTGGCATGAGGATCTCGGGGTGATGTACGACAAGGCACCGGATGGAACGATGTCCACCATCCACGGCGGCGGCACGTCCCGCAAGCGGATGCACTCGGCCAAGGACTACACAGGCCTCGAGATCATGCGCGTCCTCCGCGACGAGGCGCGGACCCAGGGGATCGCGACGATCGAGTTCTCCCCCGCCGTGGAGCTTCTCACCGACGGCCAGGGCCAGGTCGTGGGCGCCGTCTTGTGGAACCTGGAGACGAGCGAGTACGCCGTGGTGCGGGCCAAGGCGACAGTGCTCGCCACGGGCGGGTGGGGCCGGCTCCACATCCAGGGGTTCCCGACCACGAACCACTACGGGGCCACCGCCGATGGCCTCGTCCTCGCCTACCGCGCGGGGGCGAAGCTCCGCGACCTCGACGCCGTGCAGTACCACCCCACCGGCGCCGCGTACCCGGATCAGCTCGTGGGGCTCCTCATCACGGAGAAGGTGCGGGGGATGGATGCCCAGCCCCTGAACCGGCTGGGAGAGGTGTTCGTCCACCCGCTGGAGCCGCGCGACGTGGAGTCGGCGGCGTTCATCCGCGAGTGCGCGCTTCCCGAGAAAGGCGGCCGCGGCCTGGGCGTGGTCACCCCCACGGGGATGGTCGGGGTGTGGCTCGACACGCCGATGGTGGACATGATCCACGGGCCGGGCACGTTCGAGCGAGCCCTGTCGTCCATCTACCGGATGTACGTGCGGTTCGACATCAACCCGACGAAGGAGCCGATCCTCGTCTACCCCACGCTCCACTACCAGAACGGGGGGGTCGTGATCGACGAGCACGGTTGGACCGGGATTCCCGGCCTGTACGCCGCTGGCGAGGTCGAGGGCGGGGTTCACGGGAAGAACCGACTGATGGGGAACTCGCTCCTCGACTACAACGTGTTCGGTCGGCGGGCGGGGATCGCCGCTGCGGCATGGGCGAAGAAGGCCTCCCCTGGGACGCCGAGTCTCACCCACGCCCGACGGTACACCGAGCAGCTCAAGTCGGCCGGCGTCGCGCCCGAGCGCAAGGCGCCGATCCTCCTCCCCGAGTACCGGGGCGAGAAGGCCCTGTCGCGGATGGTCGACCTGCTATGACCCGTGAAGCGAAGCGCTGGCAGGTGCCCAAGGGGCGCGTGTACGTTATCGATGACATCTGCAAGGGGTGTGGGTTCTGCATCGAGTACTGCCCGCGCAAGGTCCTTGCCGCGGCGAAGCGGTTCAACGCCAAAGGGTACCATCCGCCGGAAGTGGTGGATGCCGACGCGTGCGTGATGTGCGGGTTCTGCGAGCTCGTGTGCCCAGACTTCGCCATTTGGACAGAGAAAGAGGAAACCGCTAAGGAGGAAACGAAGGATGCCGCCTAAGGCCACCCTGTCCGGGGTCCACTTCATGAACGGCGACGAGGCGATCGCCGAGGGCGCGATCGCCGCGGGGTGCCGGTTCTTCGCCGCCTACCCGATCACCCCCCAGTCGGAGATCTCGGAGCGGTTGTCGTGGCGCCTTCCGCGGATCGGCGGGGCGTTCATCCAGATGGAGGATGAGATCGCAGCGATGGCGGCCGTGGTCGGCGGGGCGTGGGGCGGGCAGAAGGCGATGACCGCCACCTCCGGCCCCGG
>JAGUVP010000045.1 GCA_020062805.1 Candidatus Bipolaricaulis sp. | reverse complement strand
TTGCCCGCTCGACGGGGATCGGAGCCCCTATCCATCTTCCGGCAGGCGACGTGGGCGGACCCCAGTCTTCGACGCCGAACTTCCGTCGGAGCTCAGCGAGCCGTTTCCGTACCTTCGTGGATCGCCGGTCCGCCTTGATGCCGTTCAGCAGCCCGAACTCGGTGGCTCCCCGACTGTGGCTCTTGTATCCGTTGACCGTGAGCTCGTAAGGAGGGGAGAAGTGTAGGACCGCGTCTTCAAGTCGTCTGAGTGTGGCGTCGCTGCAGGCCGTCGTGATCGCTTCGATGAGTTGGCGTGAAGCCCACGACCAGCCGTTCGAGTACCCGAGGTTCAACGCACCCGGGTGCGCTTCGATCCAGGACGCTGCATCGTCGGCGAGCGCTACAGGATTCCCGGCGTAACCGGCGGCGACGACGAGCCCGATGGTCCGCAGTTCGTCGCTGCGCAGCGGATCGAGGAGCGTTCGAGCAGCGTCCGGGTCCTCCTTCGCGAGAAGTGCCATGGCGTGCATGGTCGCCCTAAGCAACTCGTCGGCCACGGCGTGCAGAGCGCCGAACGAGTGGAAGTGCCACACACTGTCGGGCTTGAACGGTTCGTTGTCATAGTCGGCCCGTGCGTTCGCTTCGACAATCTCGGCGACCAGCGGGACGATGCGGACAGCGAAGTCGCGTGGTGCTCGTCGCGCGCTGTCATCGAGAACACGTGCGGCCCGGGAGTGCGCTCGCCGGCCTAGTGCACCGTCGCCCTCGAAAGGATCCGTGGTGCCTCCTTCGAGAATGGCGATGCCTCGTCGCACGAGTGCTTCGATGATCTTGGCCGCCGAAGATGGGCTGGATCGTGGAAGATCATGCATGACGAACCAGATCTCGCCTTGCACGTCAGCGTCGTAGTCGCCGTCGGCGATAGCCTCGAGGAGACGTGCGTCGAGGTGGTTCGACCAGTTGGCCGACGCTGCTCGGTGGAAGCCCTGGCGGAGCCTCTTCCAAAGGCGGGGTTCGACGAGTTCAGTCAGTTCCGCGATCCGCTGGCCGTGGTCGGTGCACATCGGGCCTGACATGAGCCACAGAGCCTGTGACGCGTGTTCTGCGGGCCCTTGGAGGTCGCGTTCCCATATGCCGTTGCGGTCGAGCGCCTCGAACCAGGCGGCGTTGTGGCGGAGGCCGATACCCAGTCGGGTGTACAGCGGGTGCGTCAGGTCCGCCCAGATGGGTTCGATGGCGGACCATTCGGCGTCGCTCGGCTGGTCGACCGTCTCGAACAATCCGAGGACGAGTACCTTGAGGTGCACCCGAACGTCGCTGCTATGCAGGAGCCAGTTCAGGTCGCTGATGTAGCTGGGCGCGTCGGTCGATCGTTCGTAGGCGAGGACCTGTCGGACGCGTGCGCGAGAGAACAGGTCCTGGTCGCCGAGGTCGCTCTGGATGGTCCGGGCTCGGCCGACGAACCTTCGGGCAAACACGTAGTCGAAGTACGTCTCGTGGAAAAAGCCGATGCGGTTCGCGTCTCCAACAAGCACGCCTTCGGAGATCATCCTGTCGCGCTGGACGGCGTGGCCATCAAGGACGGCGGCTGGCACGGTGAGAGACTCATTCCTCGCCATCGTGTCCACAAGGACATCGATGACCGCAGTCCACTGGTCTGGTGGCGGGCAGGCTCGTTGCTTCTCCGTCCAGTACGCGTTGTACAGGTCAGCGAGAGTCCTGGCCCCGGTCAGGTCGGAGTCTCCGGCCTTGCTGACCTCGATGTAGGTGGCGAGGGTGATCGGGAGCTGCAGAAGCTGAAGCAGGCGGGCGCTTGCGATGACGGGTAGTCGTGCGGATGCGACGGCTTCCCGGACCTGTTCCTCGGTGAACAAACGGACGACGATTTGCTGAGTGTCGCTCGTGATGGCGACACTTCGGAGGCCAGTGTCGTTGTCGAGGTCGAACTGCCGGCAGGCGAGGATCACTTTGATGTTCGAGTGGCTGCGCGCCTCGGTCAGGAGCCCGTCGATCACCTCAGTGCCGCCGGGATTCCGGCCGGAGACAACGCTGACGGCATCGAGCTGGTCGATAACGAGGGTTGCGGGCTTGCCTCGGGCGGCCGCAGCGAGCGCTGCGACAGGTGATGTGCCCAGCCCGAGTTCTGCGCCGAGTGCCGGGACGTTGGGAGCTGCCGGAAGCCGGTCCGCGGAGATGACAAGCGTGGGCCGGCCTTGGTTGCGGGACCAGTCAATCAGGCTGGCCAGCACGACCGACTTGCCACTTCCCGCAGCGCCCAGAATCGCAACCGACGCATGGTCCTCGAGTGCAGCGATCGCTGCTTCCGTTTCGGTGCGCTCGATCTGTGCCCCGTTGACGAGTTTGCGGCGCAGCAGCGCTAAGCGGGTCGAGGCCGTCCTGTCGATCTTCGCGGCAAGGTATTGGTCGGTGGCGAAGGCCGCGGGGTTGATGCCGCGGTCCGCAAGCCTTCCCCACACGTCCGTTTTGGTCAGCTCCTTGTGGACCGAGTCGTCGATCAGTTGTCCGAGGATATCGACGGCACCTTCAGGGTTGTCGACCCAGGGTCGCAGGGAGTCGACATTCCAGGTCTGCAGGCTCGCCTCATCGATGACGACGATCCTGATGAGAAGCAGCGCGTTGTAGGCCCGTTCGCTGGTGGCCTTCCATCGGTCCCGGAGCTTCTCGAACGCTCTCAGGTGCCCTTCGTCTGTGATGAACTGCGCCATGAACTCGTCGTAATCGCGTGCCTGGCAGGCTCGCTCAGTGAGCTCGGTGAGGAAC
Organism: Candidatus Bipolaricaulis sp.; assembly: GCA_020062805.1. GTDB lineage: Bacteria > Bipolaricaulota > Bipolaricaulia > Bipolaricaulales > Bipolaricaulaceae > Bipolaricaulis. The sequence goes on along the minus strand of JAGUVP010000045.1, from coordinate 1,108 downwards.
GTGACGCCGATGCTCGAGACGAACGTGAAGCGGTCGCCGACCGAGCTCTTGGCCCACATGGCATCGATCACGCCGGGGCCCGTGAGGGTCGCGATCGTCCACGAGCCGGCAGTGTTCTGTCGTTTGACTTGGTGCCAGGTGTGGCCGCCGTCGTCGGTTCGGCGGAACTCGGTGGCAGCGCCATCGGAGCCGGGGACTTCGATCCGGATCGAGGTGGCGGTGCCCTGCAACAGCTCGATGAGGGCGTGAACGGTCCACCGCCGCTCGTAACGATTTCCGATCTTGTCCGACGGCCCACCGGATAGCGGCATGCGCTCTCAGGCTCGCGCATTCTGGCCCGGCGAAGGGTGATTTGCGATGAGGACCTGCGCCGTGGCCTTCAAGTGCTGTCGCTGTCCGGATTGGCTCTCGCCCGGATCGGGTTACGGTGTCAACGTCGCGCCGTTCGCAGCCATCGGGCCCGAGCTACCGCAGATCCCTGCTCACATTATCGGCACAACATCCCGGGCAGTCCGGGTTCGAGCGCTTCCACGGAGCTTAACGGCGAGATCGGCGAGGACCAGCCGAACGTATGCGGCCTGGCACGGGCTTGAGCGGGCGGAGGTGAGGCGCACCGACGAGGACTTGACGCGCTGCTTCCCGCGCTCGAGTTCGACCGAGCGATTTCGGTTAGCATTCGGCGTCAGCGACGGAGCGGGAGGGTGCGATGAGGGGTCACGTGCGGAAGCGAGGTGCGGGGTGGGCCTACGTGATCGATGTCGAAGGCGGTTGGCCCGCTCGCCGCTGCGAGGTGTGTGGCCACCGCCGCTGGGTGGAGGTGCGGGAGGCGGTGACCAAGTGCGACCGGTGCGAGGGTTTGCTGGGGCCGGCGCACCATGAGCGGCGCCAGATCTGGTCGAGCGGGCATCGGACCCGCCGCCTTGCTGAAGAAGCGATGCGAGATCGGCTGCGGACCCTCGACGAGGCGGCCGACCCCTTTCCGTCGGAGATGACGGTGGCGCAGTTCGCCCCGACGTTCCTCGAGCGCAAGGCACCGTCGGTGCGGCCGCACACGCTCACCCGCTACCGCTCGATCATCGAGCGCGACGTCGTCCCTGCAATCGGCCAC
>JAGUVP010000175.1 GCA_020062805.1 Candidatus Bipolaricaulis sp. | reverse complement strand
ATCCCGACCACGAACGTCGTCGCCACCGCTTCCACAAACTCCCCCATCAACACCTGCGCCGTTCAGTACGCCACGATCACGGTCCGCAACGCCGGAGACCCGGCGGTGTACGACCTCGCGGCCGAGGTCACGCTCCCGTTGGGGATCAGTTACGTCCCCGGCTCCACCGAGTGGCGGAAGAGCGGCGGGAGCTGGGCCGCGGCCGGAGACCCCGTGATCCTTGGCTCCACCCTCACCTGGACGAAAGACGAGGCATCCGGCCTCGCCGAGCTGCGCTCGCGGCAGACACTGGATCTTCGGTTCCAGATCCGGGCGGACTGCGCGTTCACCGGCGGATCGCTCCCGTTCCAGGTGTTCTACCAGAGCGTGTGCAGCGCGCCAGGGTCCACACCCGTGGGCACGTTCACCCTCGACGCTCGGCGGCCGCAGATCTCCGTGACCAAGACCCAGGCTTCGCCCTCCGCCGGCAGCCCGCTCGACTGCGGCGGGAACGTCACGTGGCAGATCGTGGTCCGGAACACGGGCCCGATCCCCGTGCCCTACGTGTGGGTCGAGGACGAAATGGACCCCGGGTTCACCTACCTCGACTCATCCCCTGCGGGAACCAACGTCGGCTCGATCACGACTTGGGAGATCACTGACCTCCCCTTGAACGGGACGGCCACGCTCACCCTCACTGCGCGGGCCCCCGGGGCAGGCGACCCGTTCTGCACGGATCTCTCGAACACGGTGCGCGCCTCGTGGGGTTGTCCGCCTCCCGACCCGTGCCTCACCGATGCCCCCGCCTCGGACACGATCCAAGGGACGCGGACCCCAACGGTGAGCCTGTCCACAGCCCTCAGTCCCAGCTCGATCCCCGCCTGCGGCGAGACGGACTTCACACTCACGATCACGAACACCTCGACCGCCACCGCGGCGAGCGTGGACGCTCGGATCACCCTTCCCTCCGGGCTCTCCTACGTCCCCGGCACAACCGAGATCGACTGTGGAGGCGGATTCGTCTCGTCTTCTGATCCGACGATCGTGGGGCAAGCGCTGACCTGGTATAGCGAAGCCGATCCGGGGTCGAACCTATGCGCGGAGATCCCGCCCAGTAGCTCGGTGCAGGTTCGGTTCCGGGTGAAGGCCGACTGCTACGTGACGGCCGGCAACGCCTCGATCCGCGTGTGGTACTACGACTGCTGCGAGACGACCCAGCGCACGGCCGATGGCTCGCGCTCGATCCTCAGAACCACGCCTGCCCTCACGATCACCAAGCTCCCCGCCACCGTCCTCCTCGATTGCCACGATCCGGACAACCAAGTGACGTGGACGATCACCGTCACGAACACCGGGAGCGCAAGCGCCGACTGGGTACGCGTGGAGGACACGCTGGGCGCGAGTCTGGAGTACGTGAGCTCCAGTCCGACCGCGACACCCATGGGAACGCAGAAGTGGGGTTGGGAGTTCGGGCCCCTCGGTCCGAACGAGTCCCAGGTCGTCCAGTTGACCGCGCGCCTCGTCCGCCCCAACGAAAGCTGTGCCTCCGCCCTGCGCACGAACACGGCCCAGGCGTGGTGGGGGTGCGGTACCCCCGACGGTGACCCAAACACGTCTGACGGCTGCACGGGCGGGGGGCCGGTCACCGCCACGGCTAGAGTTACGATCCCGGATCTCACTCTCACTTCCACCAACATCACCCCCGTGCTGACCTGTGTCGAGGATGGGAACCACAGCGGGCGGGTGACCATCGTCGTCCGCAACACGGGCGACGCTCCGGTCACAGGGGACTTCCGGTTGCGGGTTGAGGAAGTCACTACGGGTTGGTGGCGCGAGGGGTACTTCGGTGCGGATTTCGGGGGAACGCTCCCTGTAAACGCCAACTCGACCCGCACGATCCACGTAGACGGTTGGCCCGTGTCGTGCCAATCCTGCACCTACAAGTTCACCGTCACCTTGGACCTCGATGACGATATCTGCGAATGCATCGAAGGGAACAACGCGAACTCCCGCGATTGGACGATTACCCTTCCTGACCTCACGGTGCGCCGGCACACCCTCTCCCTGACCTGCGCTGGGGACGGCCAGGTCTCGATCTCCGGCACGGTCACGCTGGGCAACGAGGGCTGCGGAGACCCCCTGACGACGGAAGTCCCGATGCGGTTTATCCTCCGCGACGGATCTGGCTGCTCGGGAACCGAGCTCTACGGGTGGACGCCGACGTTCACCGGGGTCAACATCCCTGCGGGG
>JAGUVP010000289.1 GCA_020062805.1 Candidatus Bipolaricaulis sp. | reverse complement strand
GTCACCGTCTGGTAATCCATCTGCGTCTCGGCGACTTTGATCATCTGCTCCTCGAGCACGACCGAGTTGCCGTCGAGGGTGGTTTCCGAACTCTGGGTCTTGGTCGTCTTGAACGGCCCGCCGGCCGGCCCCTTGCGGCTGTTGGGCGCGACCATGTGACCGGCCTGGGTGACCGCCTGGGTGGGGACGGTTGCAGCAACACCGTTCGCCCCTGCGACGTGGAAGTTGAACGGCTTGACGTCCGACGCCCTGTAGCCTGGGGTGTCCGAGTTGGCGACGTTCTGGGCGATCACGCGCTGGCGCTCGGACAGGTGCCCAAGCCGCCCGCGCAACATCGCAAACAGCGGAATTTCGGCAAGGTTCATAGCCCAGCATGGTGAACAAACAGGGTTAACCGGGCCTTAAGACCCCAGAGTGCAAAGGCTTGAAGAACCGGCGCTTTCCGCCGCCGGACGCTTCTGTGACCGCCCGATGGAATTCTCCGACGTCGTCCGCGCCATCTTCGCGCTGGTCTTCACCCTGGGTCTGGTGGGCCTGGCCGCCGTGGCCCTGCGCCGCTTCGGCCCCGAGGCCCTCGCGCGCGATGACGTCGACCCACTGCAGCACATAGCTCGTCTGGGTCTCCGAGACCCCGATGATCGACTGGTTGCCGACGGGGCTGTGCGGACCAACAAGCGTGAAGAGGTTTGGAAAGCCCGGAAGCGCGATCGTCCGGTAGGCCGAGGGCCCATCCGCCCAGGCGTCCTCGAGCGTCATGCCGTCCACGCCCACGATCCGCATCGGGCGCATGAAGGCGGCGACGTCGAAGCCGGTGGCGAGGACGAGGACGTCGAGCTCGTGCAGCCGACCGTCAACGGTGCGCACGCCCCCAGCCTCGACACGCTCGATGCCCTCGGTGACGAGGTCGACGTTGTCGCGCTGCACCGTCTCGTAGAAGTCGCCGGACACGACGATGCGCTTGCACAGCGGCTCATAGTCCGGGGTGAGCTTCTGCCGCAGCACCGGATCCTTGACCCCCCGCCGCAGACTCCGACGGGCGAAGGCCTGCATGACGACGCGCTGCCACCCCGGGCGAATCGCTGCGACGCCCAGCGTGGACTCCATGAGCCACCGGTACCCGCGGTACGCGAAACTGTTGAGCACCGGGAACGCGCGGTACAGCCGGCGCGTCGCCGACCGGTATGGCCGGTTCGGGACGGTGAGCACCCACTGCGGAGTGCGCTGGAACAGCGCCAGCTTCTCCGCCGTCGGCGCAATCCCGGTCGTGAGCTGCACGCCGGTCGAGCCGGTGCCGATCACACCGACGCGCTTGCCGGCGAGGTCGATGTCCGGATCCCAGCGCGCCGAGTGGCGCACCACGCCGGCGAACTCGTCCACCCCCTCGATGTTCGGGTACCTCGGACGGTGCAGGATCCCGGTCGCGGCGATGAGGACGTCCACCTCGGCGCCGCCTCCGTCGCCGATCGTGAGCCGCCACGAGGCACCCGTCCACTCGGCGTCCGTGACCTCGGCGCCGAACCGGATACGTCGACGCAGGTCGCGATCGTCGGCAAACCGCCTGAAGTACTCGAGGATCTCGGGACCCGAGGCCATCAGCTGCGTCCAGTCCGGATTCGGCGCGAAGCTGTACGTGTAGAACCGTGACGGGACGTCACAGGTCAGGCCGGGATAGCGGTTCTCACGCCATGTGCCGCCCACCTCTTCGCCCTTCTCGAAGATGACCACGTCGTCATACCCGGCCTGCAGGAGCCGGAACGCCATGAGCAGTCCGGACATGCCCGCGCCGACGATGCCGACGCGAAGCCGACGTCGTTCGAGATGTGCCGCAAGCCGCACTGCGAACCTATCCAGCGCGTCGGTGGCGGCATCCAGCACACCGACATGCAAGTGGAAGCCGTGCCAGGTTCCCGGGACGCGTTCGTGCTCGAGTCCCGCAACCCGTGCGGCGAGACGATCGGCGTCGATGCTCAGCGGGTCGTCGGAGGACGACAGGACCACCATCGGCGGGAGGCCCTCGAGGTCGCCCGCCAGCGGGGACACCTCCGGATCGTCGGATGGCCGACCCGCGACG
>JAGUVP010000295.1 GCA_020062805.1 Candidatus Bipolaricaulis sp. | reverse complement strand
CGCCTGAAGGCAGGATCGAGCGGGCTACGTTCCTCCTGGATCGCGCGGGGACCGTGCGTCAGGTCTGGCGACGGGCGACGGGGGAGGGCCATGCAGAGGAGGTCCTCGCTGCATTGCGCTCCCTTCACGCGCTGGATGGGGAGGTGAACCCCCTCATCCAAGCGCGGCGGGCGTACCGCGCCCTGTCGGAGGCGCCTGTGGCGCGGGAGGTGCTGGAACGGCTCGTGGAAGCAGCGCATCTTGCTCCATCCTGCTTCAACAACCAGCCATGGCGGTTCGTGATCGCCCAGGGGGAGGCGTTGGAGCGGGTGAAGGCAGCCCTTCCCGGCGGGAACTACTGGGCGAAGCGCGCGCCCGCGATCCTCGCCTTGTGCTCCCACCGCGATCTCGACTGCAAGCTGTCCGACCATCGGGACTACTTCCTCTACGGTTGTGGGATGGCTACTGGGATGCTCATGGTCCAGGCGACCCAGATGGGTCTCACGGCTCATCCTATCGCCGGCTACGACCCGCTGGCGGTCAAAGATGCGTTGGGGATCCCCGCGGACTACGTTCTCATTACCCTGATCGTGGCCGGGAAGCCGGGCGACGTGGCGACGCTGAGCGACAAGCACCGCGAGCTGGAGCTTGGGCCGCGCGACCGCAAGCCCTTGTCGGCGGTGCTGGCATGGAATAAGTTCGGAGACTTGAACCATTCGGAGGGTGCATGATGACCAACGACGTGTTGAACGCAATCCGTGGCCGGAGAAGTGTGCTCCGGTTCGAGCCGAAGCCCGTAGCCGACGACGAGTTGGAAGCGATCCTCGAGGCCGGGCGGTGGGCGCCGTCGTTTGCCAACTCCCAGCCGTGGACGTTCGTGGTGGTGCGTGAAGAGAACGCCAAGCGCGAGCTGGGGCAGCTGGTGGAGCGGATTGCGTTCGCCCATCGCGGGCAGTTCGCCGTCTCCGGCAAGGGGACCGGCGACGCGCCTGTGGTGATCGCCGTGGTGTTGGATCCCGTGAAAGATCCCCAGCACTGGGTTGAGGCGGGCGCCGTTGCGACCCAGAACATGGCCCTCATGGCCCACACCCTCGGGCTCGCCTCGTACTGGGCGGGATTGGGCGGGAAGTCTGAGGCTGAGGCGCGGCGGATTCTGGGGATCCCCAGGGGAATGCGGGTCGTAGCCCTTCTCCCCATCGGGAGGCCGGCGTACACCCCGAAGGACGGAGAGCGGACGTCGCTGTCCGGGATCGTTCGTTACGATCGGTTCAAGGTCTAGGGTTCAGCGATCTCTTTCCGCGGTCTCGGCGTCTCTCTGAACCGATACCCAGCGCATCGCACCGAAGCGATCCCGGTTGCTGCGGGGTCAGCTTGGTACTGTCTTGAGTCCTGTTCCGGTGAGAACCATCGCGACCGTCGACATTTCGCAAATGGTTCCTCGGGCCACCAGTTGAGCCAGGGCTGCTGCCGGGAGGGCTGACGTGGGCTCGACGTAGAGACCTTCCGCGTGGGAGAGCAAGCGCTGCGCGTTGAGGATCTCCTCCTCTCCCACGGCCACGGCCTCCCCGCCGACCGCCTTCAGCATGGCCACGATCTCCCGGCCGCGGGGAGGGTTGGGGATCCGTGCTCCCTCGGCGATTGTGGAACTGGGCTCCCGTTCGAAGGGGGCAACGCCTCCCGCTGCACGGGCACAAACGATCGGGGCGCACGCTGCCGGCTGAACGATGTGCACCTGCGGGATATGCTCGATCCAACCAAGCCCGCGGAGCCGGAGGAATCCGTACACAACCCCCAGGAACAGCCCGCCTCCTCCCACCGGAACGACAACGTGGTCTGGAGGGCGTTCCCCGAGCCCCTCGAACAGCTCGTAGGCGAGGGTTGTGATCCCCGAGACGAAGTACGGGGAGGCGTTGTGTGAGGCGTAGAGGAGAATGGGGTCCGTCTGGCACGCTTCCCGCACCGCATCCGCGGCCCGCTCTCGAGGTCCAGGAACACGAACCACGTCTGCTCCCAAGGCCGAAATCTGGGAGAGTTTGGGCCCGGAGGCGTGGGCCGGGACGTAGAGGACGGCCCGGAGTCCGGCTCGGGCGGCGTACGCGGCGAGGGCCGCTCCGGCGTTCCCCGATGAATCGTCTGTCACAGCCTTGGCTCCGAACGACTGCAACACGGAGACCATCACCGATGCCCCGCGGTCCTTGAACGATCCGCTCGGGTTCGCCCCTTCGACTTTGAACCAGAGGTCCACTCCAAGTTGAGGGCCGATGCGCACCGAGGAGACGAGGGGCGTGTCGCCCTCTCCCAAGGCGACGGGTTCCACATCGGGGAGCAACGGCGCGTACCGCCATACCCCCTCGCCCGTGAGGTCTGAAGGCAGCAGATCGAGGGGCAGATCACGTCGATACCCGATCGGGATCGTGCATTCCGGGCAGGGGAGGGGCACCACAGTCGGGGGTGCGCAGAAGCTGCACAACGGGCACCGCAGCTCGCCCGTCATCCGTTGCGAGAGCACGCGCCTAGGCGAGAGCCTCGCCCTCCCACCGGCGCAGGGACTCCAGCACCGGGTACGCGGTGAGATCGAGGTGGAGGGGGGTGATCGAGACGTACCCCGACAGCACTGCCCACACGTCTGTGTCCTCTTCGCCTGGAGGAGGCGAGGTGAGCATCTCTCCCGAGAGCCAGTAGTAGGACCGGCCGCGTGGGTCCTCTCCCCGGACGAGGTCGTCGGACCAGATCTTGCCCCCGAGCCGGGTGACGCGAACGCCCTTGGGAACTCCCCGGGGCACGTTGACGTTGATGAGCGTGCGGCCCAGCGAACTCCGTTCCGCGAGCACGAGGCGAGCGACCCGTGCCGTGAAAGCTGCTGCGGTGTCGTAGTCCGGATTCCCCTCCCTTCCTTCCTCGGGCCCGAGGTCGAGGGACACGGCGATCGCCGGGATCCCCGCAGACGCACCCTCCATCGCTGCGGCCACCGTCCCCGAGTAGGTCACGTCGTGCCCGATGTTGGCGCCCATGTTGATCCCCGCCACCACGAGGTCTGGCCGGCGCGGAGCAAGCCCGAGGAGGGCGAGGAGCACGCAATCCGATGGGGCGCCGTTCGTCACGTGGACCTCCTCGCCATCCGGCAGCCGGGCGTTCGAGAACCGCAGCGGCTTGTGAAACACGCGGGTGCGCGAGGCAGCAGACCAGTTACGGTCCGGGGCGAGCACCCACGGTTCCCCCACCGACACGAGGGCCTTGCGCAGGGCGAGGAGCCCTGGGGAATGGTACCCATCGTCGTTTGTCACCAAGATGAACGGCTTCTCCATCATCCCCTCCAGGTGCGGATCAGTCTAGCCGGCCGCGCCGTCCGGCACAAACCGGAACAGCGAAAGTACCGTCTCTCCGTACGCCCGCCGCATCTCCAGGACAAGAGGGCCGTACCGATCCGCGATCGGCTCCTTGTGAAACGTCTCTGCCACCACCACCGCCCCAGGGAGAAGAGGACGGAATTCGGCCAGCGCCTCGGTCGTCCGGGCGGCGAGCCCGCTTCCGTACGGCGCGCCGATGAACACGAGGTCGAACGCTTTTCCTCGCCGCACCAGCGATCGCAGTGAGGTGAAGATGTCGCCCTCCACGACCGCCGCGCGGGAGGCGCACCCCAAACGGTCGATGTTCTCCCGAATGATGCGCACCGCCTGTGCAGAACCGTCCACGAACACAGCGTGGGCGGCACCACGGGAGAGAGCCTCCAGTCCCACCGCGCCCGTTCCGGCGAACAGGTCCAAGAACTGCGCCCCGGGCACCAGCTCACGCACGGTGTCGAACAGGGCGAGCCGGACCCGGTCCCGCAGCGGACGTATCGCCCCCCCCCGCGGCCCTGCCAGCCGCTGGTTTCGGTACTCTCCGCCGCCAATCCTCACCTTGCACCCTCCTTCCCACGGGCTACGATGCGGTGGGTTCCCGTAGGATAACCGAACGGTCCGTGAGTCCAAAAGGAGTGATGTGTGCGGTACGATGTAGCGGTGGTGGGAGCGGGATCTGCAGGGCTGTTCGCGGCCCTCGAACTGGCAGGATCCGGCCTGTCCACGGTCCTCGTGGACAAGGGCCTCGCCCCGCGCGCGCGGACGAGCAACACCTGCGGAGTCGGCGGGGCAGGGGCGTACTCCGATGGAAAACTCAACTTGACCCCCCGCATCGGCGGGGATCCCGAGGCGATCGGTTGTTCGGTGGGCGAACTCGACGAACTCATCACCCACGTGGACGAGGTGTTCACCCGCTACGGAGCCCCGGCTCAGTACTCCGGAGAGGACCCCGAAGCGCTCGGGGAGCTGAGGCAGTCGGCGGCCCAGGCCGGGGTCGAGTTCATCGCGGGTCGTCAGCGTCACATCGGCACAGGGCGGATCCGCGAGGTCATCGACGCCATCTACCGCGACCTTGTGGAGCGCGGCGTGAGGTTTGAGCTCGGGGTTGCGGCGGAGACGATCCACCATGCGAAGGACCAGTTCACGATCTCCGTGGGCCAGAAGGCGATTGTGGCGGACTCGGTCCTCGTTGCGCCGGGACGGGTCGGCGCGTATTGGCTGCGCGAGGTGGCACGCGCGCTTGGGGTTGGACCTTCGTTTGGTCCGCTTGACGTCGGTGTACGGGCCGAGTTTCCCGCCGAGCTCTACGACCCCATCGAACGGGTGATGTACGACGCCAAGCTCCGCGTGCGAACCCCGACCTACGACGACATGGTGCGTACGTTCTGCACCAATCCGCGCGGGTTCGTCGTCCAGGAAGACCACGGCGAGTTCGTGCTCGTCAACGGGCACGCCGAGAACGACCTCAAGAGCGGGAACACGAACTTTGCCCTTCTCGTGCACATCGAACTCACCGACCCGGTGGAGGACACCACAGAGTACGGCCGGGCGATTGCCAAGCTGTCAACCACGATCGGCGGCGGGAAACCGATCGTCCAACGGATGAAGGATCTCACCCAAGGACGGCGGTCTACCGCCGATCGCATCCGCCGCGCTTCGGTTCACCCGACCCTGGAGTCGTTCACCCCCGGTGACCTGTCGATGGCCCTTCCCCACCGCGTGGTGGTGGACCTCGTGGAGGCGGTGGACGTCTTGGACCGGCTCATTCCCGGGCTCTCTTCCGAGGGGACGCTCCTTTGCGCGCCGGAGATCAAGTTCTACGACACGCGGTACGCGGTCGGACTGGGGATGGAGACGGCCCTCCCGGGGTTTTACGTCGCCGGCGATGCCTCGGGTCACTCGCGGGGGATCGTGTTCGCCGCCGTGACCGGCGTCCTCGCTGCGCGAAGGATCCGGGAGAAGGCAGCGCGATGAAGCGGATCGCAGTCCTCACAAGCGGGGGCGACGCGCCGGGGATGAACGCGGCGATCCGCGCCGTGGTCCGCACGGCGATTGGCCAAGGCTGGGAAGTTCTCGGCGTCCGACGCGGCTACGCCGGCCTGGCCTACGGGGAGATGGTTCCCCTTGGCGCGCGGGACGTGGGGGGGATCCTCCAGCTGGGGGGGACGATCCTCGGGAGCGCCCGCTGTCCGGAGTTCCGCACCGAGCTCGGCCGCCAGCGAGCCCTCCGCGCCCTTCGCTCCCAAGGGGCTGAAGCCTTGGTTGTGATCGGAGGGAACGGATCCCAGACCGGTGCCTACGAGCTGTCCCGACTGGGGTTTCCCGTGGTCGGCGTGGCGTCGACGATCGACAACGACCTCGTCGGCTCGGAGATCACAATCGGCGTGGACACGGCCCTCAACGTGGCTCTGGAGTCGATCGATCGACTCAAGACCACCGCCTCGTCCCACGGCCGGGCGTTCCTCGTCGAGGTGATGGGCCGGAACTGTGGGTACCTCGCTCTGATGGTGGGGATCGCCGGCGGGGCGGAGGCGGTGGTGATCCCCGAGGTGGACACCGATCCCGAGATGTTGGCGCAAGAATTGCACGACGCTTACGAGCGGGGCAAGAGCCACTCGCTGGTCGTGGTCGCCGAGGGGGCGACGTACAACGCGGCCCGGCTCGCCGAGTACTTCCACGAGAACGAGAAGCGTCTCGGGTTCGAGCTGCGGGTGACGATCCTCGGCCACGTGCAGCGGGGCGGGGCGCCGGGTGCGTTCGATCGGCTTCTCGCCACGCGCCTCGGGGCCGCGGCCGTGGAGATCCTTGCCCGAGAAGAGCATGGCGTGCTTGTGGGCTGGCACCGGGGCGAAGTGGTGACCACGCCCCTCGCCGATGTCGTGGGGAAGGAGAACCCCCTCGACCCAAGACTCCTCGAACTGGCCCGAGTCCTCGCTCAATGAGCGGGTTCGGGGGTTGAGGCTGTGGGGAAGGAGGACGCATGGAGCACGTGGGAAGCCTGCGCGAAGAATCCGGGCTGAAGGTCAAGATGATCCGAAGTCTAAGGACGGCGGGTGGGCACATCGAAGGCATCCGGCGGATGGTGGAAGAGGACGCGTACTGCGTGGACATCCTCAAGCAGATCGCTGCCGTGCAGGGGATTCTGGGCCGCTCCGCTCGGGCGCTCGCCGAGTCCCACACCCGGCACTGCGTCCGACACGCGATCGAGGAAGGCCACGGCGAGGAGAAGATCGAAGAGCTGTTCGAGGCCCTGAAGTACCTGCGGCACTTCTAGAACCCCCATCGCGGGCGTCGTCCCCGCATTCGCCGGATTCCGGCCTGCTGTAGTCGTGTTTCCAACTGCACTTCCGAGATCGCGGCCTTCCCACTGCGCCTTGAACACGGCTACAGATTCCTGTACGGTGATTGCGTCCGGGGCGTGCTCCGGGGAGGGGAGTGAAGAGACAGACTGTGGTTCGCGAGTGCAGGGAGGACGATCCCCGATAGCGGGTATCGCAGGCATCGCTGAAGCCGGGCGACAGGGTCAGGTTGCCGCGATGATGCAGAGGATCATGCATCGCGGAGGTGATCACGTGAAGACGATCATCCGCCCCAACCTGACGATGCAGGCCTCATGGTCCGATGCCGAGACACGTCTCACGTCCAGCCACTTTCAGCAGAACGTGGCATGGGATGGCGTTCCTGTGCGGAACCCCATTCCCGAAGCTCTGGGGGGCTGGACCCAGCCGTGCGCGTTGGCAGCGACCACCGCCCACGGGTTGTTCCTGGCCCGGGGGCCGCTGGGCGTGAGGCCGCTCTACTACGGCCAAACCGCGGGCGGTGCCCTTGCCTTCGCCTCCGAGGTCAAGGCCCTCCTCGCCGCCACCGGGGACGTGAACGAGTTCCCACCCGGCACGTGGTACACCCCGCGCGACGGGTTCCACCGCTACGCCGAGGTGGAGAGCGGGAGGCTGCCCGGCGGCGACCCTGAACGT
>JAGUVP010000081.1 GCA_020062805.1 Candidatus Bipolaricaulis sp. | reverse complement strand
GCTAGCAGCCTGTGTGAGAACTCGCCGCGGAGCCTTCGGCCACGCGGAGAAGACCGGATCCCCGCGGTCAGGCTTAGGTCTCTGAACAGGATCTGAGCAACCCGCGGTAAGCACGAATCACGCTTCTGAACGTCCATGTCTGCCGACCATCCACCTTGCCGTGCCGGACAGCGGGAATCTGCGCGCCGCAGGCCCGCGTACCGTAGGTCCGCGGACCACGGGATTCCCCCACAGGCTGCTAGTCGGCGAGGGTCTCCGCCACCTCGGCGGTGAGGACGGGGTCGATGAGCTGATCGAGGTCACCGTCCATCACGGCACCTAGGCAGTGTAGGGTGAGTCCGATGCGGTGGTCGGTGACCCGCGTCTGGGGAAAGTTGTAGGTACGGATCTTCTCGGAGCGATCGCCAGTCCCAATCTGCTTTCGGCGGGCATCGCGAAGCTCGTTCTCCTTCTCTCGAGCCTCGATCTCCCACAGCCGGGCACGGAGCACACGCAAGGCGAGCTCGCGGTTCCGGTGCTGAGAGCGCTCCTCCTGAGAGCCCACGACGATCCCGGTCGGGATGTGGGTGATCCGAACAGCGCTTTCGTTCTTCTGCATGTGTTGACCGCCAGGACCGCTGGCGCGGAACGTGTCCATCTTCAGATCATCGGGACGGATCTCGATCTCAACGTCCTCCGCTTCGGAAAGGACAGCCACGGTGGCGGTCGAAGTGTGGACGCGTCCACTCGCTTCGGTCTCCGGGACCCGCTGAACCCGATGCACACCGGACTCGTAACGCAGCCTCCCGTAGGCACCCTCCCCCTCGAGGGCGAACACGACTTGCTTCATCCCCCCCAGCGCCGTGGGATGGGTGTCCATCACCCGAACACCGTACCCCTTTCGTTCCGCGTACCGGCTGTACATCCGGAGCAGCTCGGAAGCGAACAAAGCCGCTTCTTCTCCCCCGGCGCCCGCGCGGATTTCCACGATCGCGTTCTTGCGGTCCGCCGGGTTCTCCGGGAGGAGCATGCGCAGGAGCTCATGGGACAAGGTTTCGGCCTTTGCCTGGTCACGCTCGATTTCTGCCCGCAAGGCCTCGCGGAGTTCAGCGTCGGCCTCCTCGCGAAGGAGCTCCTCTTCCTCGGCGATCGCCGCCCGGAGCCTCTTCAGTTCCTCTCCCTTGGCCACAAGCTCGCGCAGACGGGCGTAGCGGCGTGACAGATCGACGAAGTCGGGACGAGAGGAGATCCCCGGTCGGGAGAGCTCCTCTTCCATCTGCCGAAGTTCAGCCGTGGCGGCGTCAACACGAGACAGGATTCTGTCCACGGTGCGGAAGAGTAGCCGAAAACGCGAGGACCTACACGCGGCTTGGCGACCGGCGTTCTCCGACGCAGCCCGACAGCTCAGCCGCGAAGGGCGCAGAGCACGCTGAGAACAGCAGTTGAACGGTTGGGCGGCTGTCGGCGCGCTGGTTCAGACCTAGGACCTACCACAAAGGTCACCAAGGGCGCGAAGGCGCACAAGAGTGGGGTTCGGAAGATCCAGATCCCTTCGTACCCCTTGTCCTTCGCGGTGAACGGGTTCGTCGGCACGAGAGGCTGTCGCTGACGAGTTGCCGCGCCGCGCAATCCTCGGAAAAGCCGTCGGACACGGGGGCCGACGCCACACAACCCCATCGCTTGTAGCGTCGGGCTTCATGCCCGACGGCCTTTCCGGCGTCGGGGGTTGTTTCCGACGGCAGTTGGAGGGCCATAACGGATTACGGACTACGGATCACGACCTCGCGCGGCTCTGGAGGTGGCGGACTCCGGTCGGCCCGGCCACGACCAGGTCGGTGGCCAGGCCGAGGAACAGGCCGTGGGCGACGATCCCCGTACGCTCGTCGAGCCCGCGGGCAAGGGCGTAAGGGTCACGGATCGGGCCGAACCTGCAGTCGAGGACGAGATTCCCTTGGTCGGTCTGGAACGGCTCTCCACCCGAGCCCCGACGCAACACGACTTCCGCGCCGAGCCCTTCCAGGAACCGCACGTGGGTTTTCCACCCGAACGGGAGGACCTCCACCGGAACCGGCCACCGCGTCCCGAGAGCGGGCGAGAGCTTGCCCTCGTCCACCACGATCACCTCGCGCCGGCTCGCCTGGGCGACGATCTTCTCCCGCAGCAGGGCTCCTCCGCCGCCCTTGACGAGGTTCAGCGCGGGATCCACCTCGTCCGCCCCGTCGATGGTGAGGTCGAGCGCGGGGTGTTCCTCCAACGTGGTGAGAGGGATCCCGAGGCTCCGCGCCTCCCTCTCGACCTCCCGGGAACAGGGGACTCCCTGGATGGACTCCAGCTCGCCGGACCGAAGGTGCTCGGCCAGCTTGAGAAGGGCGTGGTGCGCGGTGGTGCCGTGGCCGAGGCCGAGGACCATCCCCGACTGGACGAACTCCACCGCCTTCTCCGCTGCTTCCCTCTTCAGCCGCTCTCCACCGTTCATGGCTGTGCGTCGAACCCCATCCTATAATCATGCCGGAGGTAATGCCAGTGAGCATTCGCAATCTCGACAAGATCTTCAACCCCCATCGCGTGGCCGTCATCGGAGCCAGCAGCAACCCGGGCACGGTGGGGTTCAGCGTTCTGCGCAACATGATCAACGCCGGATTCACCGGAGTCGTCTACCCCGTGAACCCGAAGCGGGAGTCGGTTCAGGGCATCCAGAGCTATCCAGACATTCCATCCCTCCCCCGGATCCCAGATCTCGCCGTGATCTGCACCCCGGGCTCGACCGTTCCCGGGCTGGTCCGGCAGTGCGGTGAAGCGGGGATCCGCGGGTTGGTCATCCTCTCCGCTGGGTTCCGCGAGATCGGCTCCGATGGGAAGGCCCTCGAGGCCGAGGTGAAGGCTGCAGCCGCAGAGTTCGACGGGATGAGGATCATCGGACCGAACTGCCTGGGGATCATCGTCCCCAGGATCGGGATGAACGCGACCTTCGCCGCCGGTCACCCTCCGGATGGGAACGTGGCGTTCATCTCTCAATCAGGCGCTCTCTGCACTTCGATCCTCGACTGGGCCGTAGACGAGGGGATCGGGTTCTCGTACTTCGTGTCGGTGGGGAACATGCTCGACGTGGACTTCGGCGACCTCATCGACTACTTCGGGGAGGACGAGAAGACGCGGTCGATCCTCCTCTACATCGAGTCCGTG
>JAGUVP010000024.1 GCA_020062805.1 Candidatus Bipolaricaulis sp. | reverse complement strand
CTGTGGTCCACCTCGTGGGTGCTGATCAAGATCGGCCTCCGCGACATTCCCCCGCTTGCGTTCGCCGGGCTTCGCTATGGGATGGCCGCTGTCTGTCTGGTGGGGATCGTCGGCTTCCGCCGGACCGGGCTCTCGCACCTATCCCGGCGAGCGTGGGCTGAACTGGTGGGACTGGGGGTCTTGTTCTACGCTGTGACCCAGGGGGCGCAGTTCGTGGCTCTGTCCCTCCTCCCCGCGGCCACCCTCAACCTCATTCTGGGGCTTTCTCCTCTCACCGTGGCTCTCCTCGGTGCGCGGCTCCTCGGCGAGCGACCGACAGGCGGTCAGTGGCTCGGCATCGTCATCGCCCTCGTCGGAACGGGGACCTACTTCTACCCGTTGCAGCTCGCCCCGGCGCAGGCGGTGGGGCTTGGCGTGGGAGCTCTGGGCCTGCTGGCCAACGCCCTCTCCTCGATCCTCGGTCGGCACGTGAATCGGCGGGGCGACCTCTCACCCCTCATGGTGACGACGATCAGCATGGGAATCGGGAGCATTCTGCTGCTGGGCGTCGGTATTCCGATCCAGGGGCTTCCCCCGTTGGGCGCCGTCCACTGGGCGATCGTGGGCTGGCTCGCCGTGGTGAACACGGCGGTGGCGTTCACCCTCTGGAACTACAGTTTGCGAACCCTGCCCGCAAGCGAATCGAGCGTGATCAACAACACGATGCTCATCCAGATCCCGATCCTCGCTTGGGTCGCCCTCGGAGAGAGGCTCGTCGGCCGGGAAATCGTCGGCCTAGCCCTGGCTGGGGTGGGAATGCTCCTCGTCCAACTCTGCACCCCCCGGCCTACCCCCACCGTTCGAAGCCGCGTTGGGGTGAAGGGATCCCCCGCCGTTGCCGCCGGATCGGGGCGTCAGAAGTCCAGCTTCAGTCGGGGCTCCCGCACCGCCCGTGCTTCGTCGAGCCGGCGCACCGGGGTCTCATGGGGTGCCTCTCGGAGCAGCTCCGGGTGCTCCCGGGCCTCTGCCGCGATGGCGAGCAGCGCCTCGGCGAATGTATCGAGGGTCTCCCGCGGCTCGGTCTCGGTGGGCTCGATCATCAGGGCTTCCTTGACGATGAGCGGGAAATAGATCGTCGGGGGGTGGAATCCGTAATCGATCAGCCGTTTCGCGACGTCGAGCGTGCGCACTCCGTCTCCCATGCCTTCGCCGGACAGGACGAACTCGTGCTTGGCGAGTTGGTCGTAGGGAAGCTTGTACGCGCCCTTGAGCTTGGCCTTGAGGTAGTTCGCAGCGAGCACGGCGCCGCCTGAAACCGCGCGCATTCCCTCGTCCCCGAGGGAGAGGATGTAGGCGAGGGCCTTCACGATGACAAGAACGTTCCCGAAGTAGGGGTGAACCCGACCGATCGACTTCGGCTTATCCCAGTCTAGATGGTACGTTTCGCCCTTCCGCGCGATCTCCGGAACCGGGAGGTACGGAACCAGCACCTCGGACACGGTCACTGGGCCCGCGCCGGGGCCGCCGCCGCCGTGGGGGGTGGAGAACGTCTTGTGGAGGTTGATGTGGAACACGTCCGCCCCCATGTCCCCCGGCCGAGCCCGGCCGAGGTAGGCGTTGAGGTTCGCGCCGTCGAAATAGCAGAGCCCCCCCGCGTCGTGGACGAGGCCTGTGATCGTGACGATGTCCTCCTCGAAGATCCCCAGGGTGTTGGGCACGGTGAGCATGATCCCCGCGACGTCGGAACCGAGGGCGCCTCGGAGGGCGTCCAGATTCACCATCCCTCGCCGGTCGGAGGGGATGGAGACGACCGTGAACCCGACCATCGCTGCGGATGCGGGGTTGGTGCCGTGGGCGGAGTCGGGGAGGAGGATCTTCGTCCGCCTACCCAACTCGCCGTGGTCCTCGAGCCACCGCTTGATGAGGAACATCCCCGTGAGTTCGCCATGGGCACCGGCTGCGGGCTGGAGGGTGATCCCGGGCATTCCGGTGATCCCCTTCAGGTGGTCAGCCGCCTCCCACAGGAGCGCGAGCGCGCCCTGGCACGCCTCGGGAGGGAGAAGGGGATGAAGGTCGGCGAACCCGGGCAACCGGGCGAGGTCCTCGTGGAGCTTGGGGTTGTGCTTCATCGTGCACGAACCCAGGGGATAGAAGCCCGTGTCCACTCCGTAGTTCATCCGGGAGAGGGCGGTGTAGTGACGGACGAGTTCGGGCTGCGACACCTCGGGCAGACGGGGGCCGTCTCGTCGCCGCAGATCCGCGGGGATCGCACCGAGAAGGCATTGTTCCACCTTGCCCAGCTGAGGCAGCGCCACGGCCTGGCGGCCGGGGGCGCCGTGGTCGTAGATCGTGCTCATTTCCCCTCCAGCGCGACCACAAACCGGTCCAGTTCCTCCGGAGTGCGCTTCTCGGTCACGGCCACGATGAACCCATCGTGAACCCCGAGCGGGTGGAGGAAGCTTGGCGGGAGGACGGCAATTCCTGCCCGACGGAGCCGCTCCACCGCGGCCTCAGGATCGTTGCAGCGGACGACGAACTCGTGGAAGAACGGCCCGTCAAACGCGACATCGTACCCGGGGAGATCCGCCAGCCGTTCCGCGAGGGCATGGGCCTTCTCCCATGACAGGAGCGCCACCCGCCGCAGCCCATCCGGCCCCAGGGCGGCGAGGTACACGGTGGCGGCGAGGGCGCACAGGGCGGAGTTGGTGCAGATGTTCGACGTCGCCCCCTCGCGCCGAATGTGCTGCTCCCGGGTCTGGAACGTCATCACGTACCCCGTCTTCCCGTCCACATCCCGGGTCTGACCCGATACCCGTCCCGGCATCCGCCGCAGGTGGTCCATCCGCGTGGCGAAGAACCCGAGGAGGGGCCCCCCGAACGAAAGGGGGTTCCCCAGGGGCTGCCCCTCCCCCACGACCACGTCTGCCCCGAACGAGCCTGGCGGCTCGATCACCGCCAGGGGGATCGGGTTCGCGTACGCAATGAGGAACGCCTTCCCCAGGCAGTCCTTCAGCCCCGTGAGGTCCTCGAGGATCCCGAACCCGTTCGGCTGCTGGACGATGAGGGCGCACGTCCCGTCGGGGACACCGTCTAGGGCGAGTCGGCCTGCCTCCGTGTAGGGCACGTCGCGGAGCGCAAGGCCCGCTCCCCAGGCGTACGTGGAGAGGACCTCGCGGAGGCGGGGGTGGAGCGAGCAAGGGACGAGCACGACTTTCCCTCCCGTGGCCCGATGGGCCATCAGCACCGCCTCGGCG
>JAGUVP010000064.1 GCA_020062805.1 Candidatus Bipolaricaulis sp. | reverse complement strand
GCGGAGTGCGGCGAGGGTCTGTTGACCGAATGCTTCTCGCAGGTGGGGGTCTGCGGGCGGGCCGGCGAAGATCCCGCGGGTGAGGGCGCGCACGTAGAGGGTGCCTCCACCGACGATGATCGCCCGCCGCTCCCGGGCGTGGATCTCCGCGACGAGTCGCTCGCAGTCGGAACGAAAGCGCACCGCATCGTAGGTCTGTCCGGGGTCGAGCATACCGACGAGGTGGTGGGGAACTCGATTCAGCACTTCAGGTGGCGGCCTATCGGTTCCGATCTCGAGACCGCGGTAGATGGCCCGGGCATCGGCCGAGATGATCTCAGCGTTTGTCTTCTCCGCGACCGCCGCCGCCACCGCGGACTTGCCGGTTGCGGTGGGGCCAAGGAGAAGGAGGACCGTCATTCCTCTTCAGAAAGGAGGAGTTCGCGCAGCGAGCGCAGGGAGCGATGCCGCGCCGGGTACTTCAGCTTCTCCAGCGCCTTTAGTTCGAGCTGTCGCACCCGCTCGCGGGTGATCTCGAACTGGCCGGCGACCTCCTTCAGTGTCCGGGGATGCCCATCGAGAAGGCCGTACCGCAGCTCGAGGATCTCCCGCTCCCGCGGTTCGAGCTCGGCCAGGGCATCCCGCAGTTCATCGCGCAACCGGGCGTGGAGGGCCTCCCGCACCGGAGACAGGGCGGACACGTCGGCGATGAAGTCGCCCAACGTGTCGTCGTCCTCGTCCGACAGGGGGCGTTCGAGCGACGTGGTGAACGCCGCCGCCTGCTCGATCTTCTTCACCCGGTCCACGCTCGTGCCCAGGAGATCCGCGAGTTGCTCGTAGCTCGGAGGGATCCCGTGCTCGCGGATGTAGTCGCGCCGCAGCCGACCGAGCTCTTGAACGGCCTCCATCGTGTGCACAGGGACGCGGATGGTGCGCGCTTGGTCCCCGATGGCGCGGGTGATCGCCTGCCGAATCCACCACGTGGCGTAGGTCGAGAACTTGTACCCCTTGCGCCAATCGAACTTCTCGACCGCCCGCATGAGCCCGATGTTTCCCTCTTGAATGAGGTCGAGGAACGACAAGCCGCGGTGCATGTAGCGCTTGGCAATGGACACCACAAGCCGCAGGTTGGACACGGCGAGCCGCTCCCGCGCCGCGTCGCCCTCGTGCAGGATCCGCTCCAACTCTCTTTTCCGTTCTGCATCGGCAACTCCCTGGGCCAACTCCTCGATCGCCGCGGTACCCGCCTCGATCTTCTGGGCAAGCTCCGCCTCATCTTCTCGGGTGAGAAGCGGCACCCGGCCGATCTCGCGGAGGTATGTACGCACGGGGTCACGGCCCCGCTCGGCGGGTTCCTCGTCGGGTTCCGTCTCCGCCAGCTCCGCAATGAGCGGGATCAGGTCGCTCAGCTCTTCTTCCTCGGCCGCCGTCCCTGGCTCGCGCGCTTCAGTGGGGACAATCTCGATCTCATCGGGCATCGTCACCTCCTTCGCAGAAGCCGGATCCGCTCCTGGCACAGAGCTTGCAGCTCGGCGTTCAACCGCTGCACCTGTTCAGCGTCTCCGACCGCCTCGGCCTCCGCGAGGCGTTTCTGGGCCCTGTCCAACCGACGGTTCACCCGCGGCAGGTAGAGAAACCGGGTGACCGCATCATCCACGGCCTGCGCTGCGTCCGAAAACGGAACTTCGAGAAGAGCGAGTCGGGTCAGGGGCGATACCTGATCCGGAGTGAGAACACTGGCCAACTCGTCAGCCGCCGGTCGCTTGCCTCCCTGCCAGAGCTCCACCCACTTCGCCACGATAGGACGATATTCGGGGCGGAACTCCGTCAGGTCAAGGTCCTCCAGCACACGGTCCGGCAACTTCCCTTCGAGGAGGAAGTGAACAAAGTGTTCCTCGGGCCCAATGCGTTCGCGCTCCAGCTGGGGCAAGGTAGGCCGGGCTTCGCCGCGGAGGTATCGCCACACCTCCTCCTCACGCAGGGACAGGAGGCCGGCCAGTTCGCGGGCGAGCTCGTGCTGGAGCGGTACACTGCGGATTTCGGGCCAGAACGCCTTGGCCTCCACGAGGACCTGCTCCTTGCCGTCCACCGACCCCGTATCGTGGCGGCTGGCCAATGCCCCGACGAAGAAGCGGTGGAACGGCAGCGCTGCAGCGAGGACCGCCTGCGCGGCATCGGCCCCCTGTCCGCGGACAAACGAGTCCGGGTCCTCGTCGGGAGGGAGCACGGCCACGCTCACCTTGAGGCCAGCGGCCCGCAGGATGACCAGCCCTCGCAAGGCCGATGCCTCACCTGCCGCATCGCGGTCGTAGGCGATAACGACCAGGTCCGTGTGCCGGGCGAAGAGGCGGGCTTGGGCCTCCGTGAGAGCGGTGCCCATCGAGCCCACCGTCTCCTCAATGCCCGCGACTTGGAAGCTGATCACGTCCGTGTACCCCTCGACGAGCACGGCGCGCCCCCTCTGCCGGATCGCGTCACGAGCGAGATCGAGTCCATACAGGAGCGTCCCCTTGGTGAACAGAGACGTGTTGGGGATGTTCACGTACTTCGGATCTCCGGCGAAGCTTCGGCCGGCAAACGCCACCGGCCGGCCCTGGTCGTCGCAGAGCGTGAACATCACCCGGTCCCGGAACCGATCGTAGTAGCCCTTCTCGCCCGCGATGGCGAGCCCGAGATTGCTCAGCGTGTCGAGACCGACCCGACCGAGGGCGCGGATGAGGCCGTCCCAGCCCTCGGGCGCGTAGCCAAGTTTGTACCGCTCCCACAGCTCCTCTCCCATACCGCGGCCGAGGAGGTAGTCGCGGGCCTTGTTCCCGGAGGGCTTCCGCAGCTCGCGGGCGAAGTACTGAGCCGCCTCCTGGTTGACCTGGAGGAGCTTCGCTTTCCCTTCACCACCGACGGCGTGGATCTCGATCCCGAGTTCATGGGCCAGTCGGGTCAGCGCTTCGGGGAACGACAGCCGCTCGATCTTCATCAAGAACCCGATCGCGTCGCCGCCGGCATGGCACCCGAAGCAGTGCCACAGCCCCTTGTCCGGTGAGACGAGAAACGACGGGGTGTCGTCCGGATGGAACGGACACCGGCCCTTGAACCTCTGACCCGACGGCTTCAGCGCCACGTACCGCCCGACAAGTTCGACGATGTTCAGCCGGGACTTGATCTCTTCGACCTCAGGCCCGGGCATCGCTCAACCCCTGCAGGTAAGGGTTCTGTCGACGCTCACGACCGATCTCGGTGGCCGGGCCGTGACCGGGGAGAATCTGCCACGCGTCATCCAGACTGAGCAACCGCTGGAGCGAGCGCACCAGCGCGTCCCACGACCCACCTGGAAGATCGGACCTCCCAACTGAGCGCGCGAACAGGACGTCGCCGACAACGGCCACTTTCCCCTTCTCCCACAGGTAGGCCACCGATCCCGGGGAATGGCCAGGGAGGTGCCACACCCGAAGCTCTTCTGTTCCGAGCGGGATACGTTGGCCATCGCTCAGCGCGTTGGCCAACGGCGGAGGCTGGCGACCCATGGTCCAGAACGTGCCCTTCTCCTCCGAGTGGTAGAGGATGGGAGCGCCCGTATGGGCGTGGATGACCTCCGCTCCGTCGGCGTGGTCGAAGTGGCCGTGGGTAAGGAGGAT
>JAGUVP010000236.1 GCA_020062805.1 Candidatus Bipolaricaulis sp. | reverse complement strand
AGCTTGGCGAAGGCGGCGTCCCGCTTGTCGACCAGCCCCCAGTCGACCAGTAGCTCGTGCCAGTCGGCCGAGTCCGGGGAGATGGCGGCGAACAGGTCGAGCGCCTCCCAGACCCGCAACCGATCCGGCAGCTCGGATTCTTGCAGCTGGCTGCCGACGAAGGTCCGTAGCTGTCCTCGGTCCGCTTGCGGGTCGATGCCGAACACCCGCACCGACCCCGAATCCCGTCGCCGGAGCCCCTGAACGCATTCGATCGTGGTCGTCTTGCCCGACCCGTTCGAGCCGACGATCCCGAAGATCTCACCGGCTCTCACCTCGAACGACACCCCGTCGACGGCCTTCGTCGAGCCGTAGTGCCTTTGAAGGTCCCGTACCGACAGCGCACGACCGGTTTGGACCGAAGAGTCTGGATCGTGCCGGATCACGTCGTTCCACCCCCACGCGCAGGCCGTGCGCTCGCTCGCCGGACCGAGACCACGCAAGAGCGCGCTCAACGCTCCAATTCGATGAGGTCGATACCCGACTTGCGCGCTGCTCTTGGCGTCAACTCGCCGAATCCAACAGTTCGCCAACCTCCCTCTGCACGCCAGGGCCGGACGTCACACGCTGTGCGGCTGGATGCTGACGTCGACCCGGGTTCAGAGGTAGCGGCGCTGTGCTGTCCGAGGTCGATGAGGTGGGGTTGACGCCGCTGACCTCGATACCGATCGGTTGGTTGCCGCTGATTGTTCACCTGTTGACCGACACGTGACGGCCCGGTGGATCGTGGTCGTTCCATGCGAGCCGGTTCGGATCGAGAGGACGCACATGATCTTTCGCCCACGTCATGGCCGTGCGGACCTTCCGGTCCCGGTGCAACTCCCACGCCGTGGACCACCCACCAGTGGGAACCAGCGGCGATGCGCGCACCAACACCGCTGGAAGGGATGGTCTGTTGATCTCCGACCGGTCCACGACGCCGACCTCGACGACCTCGACGCAGAACCGGTCGAGGATGAACGCGTCCGCCGCCTCGAGATGCATGGACAACTGGCCATGCTCGTCGGTGCCGCCACCGGCCATGAAGGGCCTCGTGATGTTGGCGCGCACAGCCATGGCGTCGGGTGACCGCGTGATGGGTCGCTCCTGGGTCGTTGCGGTCCTCTTGGTGTTCGGGGCCGGCGTGGGCTGCGGTCGCTCGGGGACGACGCGTCCGGGCATCGCCAACCCGGCCAGCGAGTACTGCGAGGAGCTCGGTGGGACCGTCGAGCTGATCACCGCCTCGGACGGCGGCCAATCCGGGCAGTGCCGGCTTCCTGATGGTCGGGTCGTGGACGAGTGGACGCTCTACCGCTCTGATCACCCCGCCGCCAGCTCGTCCGGCTGATCGGACCGTGCGGTGGATGGGTTCGGTCCCCGGCCCGAGAAGTCGACAACGTGTTCGATCATCGCCTCACCCGGTTCCAACCCGCCTCGCGACGTGCTCACCGGACCCATGCGAGCCGTCCACTCGCTGCCCCTTTTCGTCGGTTTCGATCCGAGCGCGCTGGGTCGTGACCTTCGGCTCTCGTGTCGAGCGAAGAGCCGGACGCACGATTGGATGCGCGGAGGTGGACGCCATGAGCGACAGGCACGTTGAAGATCGTCTCGCGCGACATGGGGCGGCACCGGGCGACCGTTCCCGGACTCGTGCGACAGCGCGGGAGCATCGGGTTGCCGCGACGACAGCTGGCGTGTTGTACATCGTCGGGACGGTCGCCGGCATCTTCAGCAAGGTCATCGCGTACTTCCCGGTGCGCGACGCGGAGGATCCGCTCGGGTACGCCGCCGAGCATGCCGATGCGGTGACGACTGGAGCGTTGCTGGTGCTCGTCATGGGCTTGTCGCTCGCGTTCGTGCCGGTGGTGTTGTTCCCGGTGTTGCGACGAGTGGACGAGGTCCTCGCAATGGGCTACTTGATCGTTCGAGGAGCGGTCGAGACGGCCGTCTACGTCATGTTGGCGATCGTGTTGCTGCTGCTCGTGCCCTTGGGCGGGATCATGGGAGCAGGGTCGGGCACCGGTTCGCCCGCTGGCGTGCGCGTCGGTGCCGTGGTGATCGACGCGGAGGGTGCGAGCGCCGTGCTTACCCTCGTGTTCTGCCTGGGCGCCGTGTTGTTCTACGTGTTGCTCTTCCGGTCACTGATCGTGCCGCGCTGGATCTCGTTGTGGGGACTCGCAGGTATCCCGTTCTACGCGGCCGCCTACCTGCTCGCCATGTACGGAGCGATCGACACCAACTCCTCTGTGCAGAACCTGCTGCAGGTGCCGGTGTTCGTGCAGGAGATGGTGCTGGCGGTCTGGATGATCGCTCGCGGGTTCCGCCCGGCGGT
>JAGUVP010000296.1 GCA_020062805.1 Candidatus Bipolaricaulis sp. | reverse complement strand
TCTTCCGATCTGGACAGGGCGAACACAAGCGCGCTGGGCCACCCCAGCGCCTGCCGCACAAACACCGGGAACGGCGCGAAGACCATCGCGAAGCCAATGAACGCCAACAGGGCAGAGTAGTAGACGAGCACGAGGTCCGGCCCGAACGCGGTTCGCCCTTGCATGAACCGCACCAGTTGCGATGGCCGGATGGCCTCGTAGAGGTGAATTGGCCCTGTGCGGAACCGCTCGTAGAGGAAGTTGCCCATGCTCACGACGACGTCGCGGAGCGACGCAGCCTGAGACCCGGCCTGAGGCTCCCGGATCTCGCGCAGCGCCACAACAATCGCCGACAACGAGAGCGCGGCGACGATGAGCCCCAGGGACTGCAGCGCCCAGCCTTCTCCCAGCCAGCGCACAACAAGCGATGTCCAGCCTGCACCCACGACGAGGCCTAGGGTCCAACCCACACCGCAGTAGACGTTGAACCGCGCGATCTCCTTCTCCCACTGATCTCTCGGGAAGCGCGACAGCACAAGGAGGAACGACACCGAGGCCCCTGCCATCCAGGAGAACGCCGCCCACCCGTTGACGAGGAACAGCTGGGGCAGCCCCGTGACCAGCGGGAGCACCAGGTACGCCAACGCAACCCCCAGGAAGGCCAGGGAGACAAACAGCCGCCGGCGGGGGGTGGAGTCGAGAACACGCCCCCAGATCAAACTTGCCACGACGTTCATCACGCTTCCCACCGCTGTGAGCATTCCCACACCGCCAGCGGTCGCCCCCAGGAAGTAGGCGTAGAGCGGCAAGAGGGGAGACGCAGCCCCCATCGCCGCGTTGGCGAGCACGAACGCCCAGTACCACCGGGGAGCACTCATGCTTCCTCCACAAAGGGCACGGATTCCCGTAGTCCATTGGGGTCGGGAATCTCAAGCACGATGGAACCGCTGTATCCGTTAGCCCCCAGCGCTTCAAGTGCTTGGGGCCAGGCTACGCCTCCCTGCCCAAGCGTGAGGTGATCATCCTGTTCCCCCCGGTTGTCGTGGAGGTGAACATGGATGAGCCGCTCTCCCAAGGCCGCCACGTAGGCCACGGGATCCCCTTTTGTGGTGTGGAGGTGGCCGAGGTCGAGGCACGCCCCAAGGTCCGGGAAGCGGTCCAGAAAGAGGTTATGGTCGTCCGAGGTGTAGATCATGTCCCAGCCCCGACCGCGCTGCTTGTTCTCGATCGCCACCCGTACCGCCCCGCGCCGAGCACGGGCGAGCACAACCTCCAACGCAAACGAGAACCTGCGCCACGCCTGATCCCGTTCTCCGTCCAGCGCGAGGTAGTCGACGTCCACATGTCCCGGATGCACCACCACGATGCGCGACCCGAGATCATCGGCCAGGCCCACGGCTTGCACCACTTCGCTCAACGCCGCCGCGGCGAGGGACGGCAGCGGAGAAGCGAGGTTCACCCCGTAAATCGGAGCGTGGACCGTGGACCACAGATCCCGTGCCTCTAGCTCCTCGCGTAGCGCGCGGCGATCCCCTGGGCCGAGGTCTTGTGGGTACGCAGCGCGTGGGTCGGCTCTCAGCTCGACCCCTCCCAAACCCAGCTCCGCCGCGAGGTCCAGCCACCGCAGGAGGTACATCCCCGGCCAAAGGAAGGTCGACAACCCGAACCGACGGAGGTCCATCGTCTAGCCCATCCGGAGGCCACCGTTGGCGGAGACCGTTTCCCCCGTGACGTAGCCCGCCTCTTCCGAACACAAGAACGCGATCACAGAAGCGATCTCTTCCGGGCTGGCCACACGGCCGAGCGGAATCTGGGACCGGATCTCGTCGCCCCGTGTCGCCAGCGCCTCCAGGTTGATCTCTGTGGCCACGAACCCCGGGCACACCGCGTTTACCGTGATTCCAAGCGGCGCCACCGCCAGGGCAAGGGACTTCGTGAGGCCCAACAGGCCCGCCTTGGCTGCCGCGTAGTGGACCCCGTGGGCCGAGCCCGTGAGGGCGCGCAGAGAGGAGATGTTCACGATCCGGCCGAACTTCGCTTCGCGCATGTAGGGAACGGCATAGCGAGACAAGATGAACGCCGATGTAAGCCCAACCCGAAGCATTCGCTCCCAGTCCTCGAGCGACAATTCCTCCCACGGGATTCGCTGCACATAGCCCGCGTTGTTCACAAGGATGTGCAATCCCCCCAGTCCTTCCGCCGCCTCGTGGATGAGATCCCGTCCCTGATCGAGATCCGCCAGATCGGCCTGGAGGATGAAGGCGCGACATCCCAGGCGCTGGATCGCCGCCGCCACCTCCTCGGCCGCCGTACGCTGAGTACGGTAGCTCAACGCTACGTCGCAGCCCCGCGCCGCCAGCTTCACCGCGATAGCCGCGCCGATCCCTCGCGAACCGCCGGTCACGAGTGCGCACCGTTTCATCGAACCCCCTAGGTTCCGAACAGCCGATCTCCGGCGTCCCCAAGCCCGGGCCGGATGTAACCGTGAGCATCGAGCTCCCGGTCAAGAGCTGCCGCGTACACCTGGAGATCGGGGTGGGCCCCCTGCAGCACAC
>JAGUVP010000031.1 GCA_020062805.1 Candidatus Bipolaricaulis sp. | reverse complement strand
GAGGGCGCGTTGCACGGTGGGGAGCACAGCCACACCCCGCGCGATGAGGCGGCGCGCCGCCCCGGGCGGCAGGACGACGATCGCCCGGTATTCGGTTGCGTTCCCATCCTTGTGCATGCTATAACACTAGCCAACGAGGCTGACCTCGGCAAAGGAGTGATCGGATGGTCTTCACACGGGAGCAGTACGAGCGGGAGAAGCGGGAGTTCCGGTGGGATATCCCCGCGGGATACACGATCGCGGGGGCGGTGGACGGACATGCCCGTGCCCGTCCGGACAAGGCGTGCGTCTTGTGGGAATCGGAGAAAGGCGAACGACGGACGATGACGTGGGGCGAGCTCTCGGACCTCTCCAGCCGGTTCGCTTCGGTCCTGATGGACCTCGGGGTGAAGAAAGGCGACCCGGTGATGCACATCTTCCCGCGCGTCCCGGAGGCGTTCGTGGCCCAGATCGGCACGTTCAAGGCCGGCGGGGTGGCCGTGCCCGGCACGGACATGCTGCGGGCCAAGGACATCATCTACCGCGCCGAGACGGCCGGGGCGCGCACGGTGATCGCCCATATTTCGACCCTGGGAGAGGTCGAAGAGGTTCGTGGTCAGTGCCCGCTCGAGAACTTCATCCTCATTGGCGGAGAGAAGCCCGGCTGGACCTCGTTCGAGAAGGCGATGCAGAACGCTCGGCCCGCCGCACCGATTCCCCTCACTGCTCAGGATCCGCTCACGATCAACTTCACCTCGGGGACCACGGGAAACCCGAAGCCAGTGATGCACCGCCACCGCTGGATGTACGGGCACTCCCGGATCACCGCCCGTTACTTCTGGGGAGCGGGCCCGGACGATGTGATCTGGGCTACCACCGCCCCGGGATGGGCGAAGTGGTACTGGGCGCCGATGGGCGTTGGACTCACCACTGGCTGCACCCAGCTCATGTACCACGGCCGGTTCGACGCCGAGCGCTACCTCGACCTCCTCGCTCGCTACCCGGTCACCAAGCTCTGCGCCACCCCCACCGAGTACCGGATCCTGATCCAGGTTCCGAACCTCAAGAAGCGGAAGGTGTCGCTTAAGGACGCCGTGTCCGCGGGGGAACCGCTGAACGCCGAGGCGATCGGCGTGTTCCGTGATGCGTTCGGGATCACGATTCGCGATGGGTACGGTCAGACGGAGTCCGTGTGCTTGGCCTGCAACCCGCCGGGCCTGACGGTGAAGCCGGGCTCGATGGGCCTTCCCACGCCGGGCCTCAACGCGACCCCGGTGGATGAGCACGGGAACCCGGTCCAGGCGGGCGAGATCGGGGAGATCGCCGTGCCGGTGGGGAACCCGGGGATCTTCGATGGCTACTGGAAGGACCCCCAGCTCACGGCCCAAGTCCTGTCCGGGGAGTGGTACCGCACGGGGGACCTCGTGCGTGTGGATGAAGAAGGGTACTTCTTCTTCGAGGGCCGGGCTGACGACGTGATCAAGGCCTCGGGATACCGGATCGGGCCGTTCGAAGTCGAGGACGCTCTCGTCTCCCATCCCGCCGTCGTCGAGGCGGCCGTGATCGGGACGAACCACCCCGTGCGCGGACAGATCGTAAAGGCGTTCGTGATCCTCGCCAAGGGACACCACCCGTCCGAGGCGCTCATCGCCGCGCTCCAGGACCACGTGAAGAAGGAGACCGCTCCGTACAAGTACCCGCGGGAGATCGAGTTCGTGGCCGAGCTCCCCAAGACGACGAGCGGGAAGATCAAACGGGCCGAGCTCCGCCGGCGCGATCTGGAAGCGAAAGGGGTAGCTTAGGAGGAGATATGGACGAGTCGAGGCTTGTGGCGGCAGCGGTCGGGGCGCGCGGACGGGCCTACGCGCCCTACTCGGAGTTCGCCGTGGGGGCGGCGCTCCTCTCCAAGGGCGGGCGCGTGTTCACAGGGTGCAACGTGGAGAACGCATCCTACGGCCTCACCGTGTGCGCGGAACGGGTGGCCTTGTTCAAGGCCGTTTCCGAAGGCGTGCGGGAGTTTGAGGCGATCGCGGTGGCCTGTGGGGACACTCCATGTTCGCCCTGCGGGGCCTGCCGCCAGGCCCTTCGTGAGTTCGCTCCGGACCTCAAAGTGGTCTTGGCCGATGCAGAGGGGAGGAAATGGGAGACAACCACGCTCTCCCAGCTCCTCCCCCGCGCATTCGGTCCTTCCGATCTCGAAGACTAGCGGGCTCCGTGAGAACGGCCCGCTGAGCCTTCGGCTGCGCGGAGAGCGCACGATCTCTGCAGCAAGAGCCGTGGTCCGTAGGCCGTTTGCTGTGGACCGGAAATGCCTGTACGGGTCACGGCTGAAGGATCACAGCTTGTCCGCCGCAAGCCCGGGCACCGTTAGGTACGCGGGCCCACGGTCTTCCAGACGGCTTCCTAGGTCTCGCGGCTAGAGGACTTTCACCGCCACCGATAGGCTGAGGTCCGTCGACCACCCTGTCGCGTCCGCGGCCCTGCTCAACGCGAGGCCGATCCCGAGGTTCGCCTTGCCCAACGTGAACGCGAGTTGGGCGTTCACGGAGAGAGAATCCTTGGGGTCAGAGCCGAGTGGCTTCACGCGCTGGAACGCAGCGTTCCCTTGGAGCGCCGACGTCGCGCTCAACGCCTGCTCGTAGGACAGGGTTGCGCTGAGCGTGTGCTCATTGGCGATGTCGAACGGCCCTGTGGCCACGGCGCGGAACAGAAGCTGGGCGCCCGGTGCGGGGGCATACGCTGCATCGGTGGACAGGGTTACCACCACATCCTGCTGGCCGCCGTAGGGATCCACCAGTTCGTACCCCAAACCACCCTGAATGGACCACCCGCAGTACCGCTCCTCACCTGTGGCGATGATCTCATCCTCGACGGCGAGGATGGACCGCGGGTCGACCGAGACCCCCGCCCCTTGCTCGATCAGCACTACCACCACCGCCGCGAGATCCTTTGCGGCATCCAGAGGGTCCTTCCCCGCGGCGTACTCCGGCCAGCGGCCGATCTCCGCGCTCACGGCGAGGAGCACCTCATCCGAGAGCTCCCGCGAGAGCACCTTTCGGTCCAAGAGGAGCTTCTGGATGCGGAACGCCTTGGCGAGCGGGGTCACGTCGGCGAACCGACCGTAGCCCGCGCCTACGCTGAGGGTGATCCCGGGTTGGGGTTGCCCTGTGGCATATCCCGCGTTGAGCCCGCCGAACCCGAAGAAGGGCTCTCCGGGGACGAAGTAGTACCGAACCGTTCCCGCTCCCTGGGCGGTGATGCTTGCCAGGCCGAGGTTCACCAGGCCCAGCTCGCCGAGGCCGGAGAGCGTGTACCCGAACCCCGGGGAGTCGAAGAGCTTGTTCAGGGCTAGCATGGCTCGACCCGCGTTCACGTCCACGCCCGGAGTGGCCGGGTCGTTGAAGTAGCGGTAGTTGCCCGAGAGCCACAAGCTGGTCAGATCCGTCTGCGGCGGCTTGTAGTCGCAGAGCCCTACGGCCCCCGCTGCGCCTAGCGCGACGAACGCCACCCCCACCATGGTCATGACTGCAATCCGTTTCACCATCGTTTCCTCCTCGTCCGCGGTCCGTCCCGCGGATGGTTTTCATTATACAGACTCAGAGAAAGAGAGCCCAGCCGAGTGCAGGTCTGTCCGATATACGAGGGGCGCGCCCGGTGGCGCGCCCCTCGATCCGCTGTGCCGCCGTCTAGCTCTCGAACTGAGCGAGGACGTCCGGGGTGAGCTCGGCGAGGCCCTCCTCTCCAATTCGAACCCAGGCTGTCCCGAGCCGGAAGATGACCCTCTCTCCGAGGGCGAGGATCGGCCCCACTTCGGGGAACCGGTCCAGGATTGCGAAGTAGGCGTCGCTGAGGTAGACGATATTCACCGTCAGCGTGTCCTTCTCGTAGGTGCTCTCCTGCCACGCCTCGTCCACGAACAGGAACACCCGACCCGCAGCTTCGCGGACGTAGTCAGCTCTCTGCTCTGTCTCCGCCTCGGCGAGAGACTTCGTGGCCTGTGCGGCTCCCACGGCCAGCGCCCCGGTCGGCGCCATGAACGCTGTGGGAGACGGCGCGACCGTGGCCCGATCCTCCTCGCGCACGAGGAACGAGGTGTAGGGGGTGGCGATCCCGTATTTCGTGGCGAGCTCGATGATGAGCGGCTTCAGCTCGTCTTCGGTCTTCTCCTTGAGGCGGATGAGGTTGAGGAGGTGCCCGATCTTCCGCGCGGCCCACAGCCGGGGGAGCGTGCGCGCCTCGGCGGCTGCGGCGGGGAACTCCACGTCGTACGTGAGCGCGACGGTCTCTGACCCTCGCTTTCCCGTGAGGACAAACGATGCCGGACCGCTCCCGGTGTACCGGCCGAACACGGCGAGCTGAGATCCGTAGAAGAGGTCGGGCAGCTGCACCGGGTAGAGGTCGGACACTTCGACACCGTCCACCTGCAGCGCGAGGTCGGCGAGGGCGGGCTCGGCGATCTTCGTGTAGAAGCTCGACAGAGCGAGTTCGAGGCTCTCGCCAGGCGTGACGTAGGTCGTCGAGCCGCGGTTGTTCTCGGCGAGGAGGTCAAGGAGCTGGGTGTTCACGTCATAACCTACGCCGAACGCGAACAACCGTGCCTGAGCTGCGTTCGCGGCGGTCACGTCGCGAACGATCGTGTCTGTCACCGTTTTCCCGGCGGTGGGAAGGCCGTCGGTGAGGAACAGGACGTACTGGGGCCGATCGGCCGGTTCGAGCCACCCCATCGCGCGAACGAGGGATCCGTGGATGTCGGTCATCCCGCGGGCGGTGAGCCGGCGCACCTCGCGCAGGGCCGCAGAAACGTTTGCAGGGTCTGCCGGGACGAGGCCGGAGGTGAGATCGAGGATCTCGTGGTCGAACGCGATCACTCCGAACCGGTCTTGTGGAGCGAGGCGTTCAAGGATGAACGCGGCTGCATCCCTTGCCTGGACCATCTTCTCCCCGTCCATGGACCCGGAGCGGTCGATCACCAGGACGAGGTCCTTGGGGAGAGGTGCGAGGTCGCGAACGGCGGGCGGGGTGATCAGCACGAGGAAGAACCCGTCCTCATCATCGGGCTTGTAGGCGAGGAAGTCCAGTCCCACCCCTTCCCCAGCGAGCGAGTGGTAGAGGATGAAGTCGCGGTCAGGCAGAACGTCCCTCTCTAGGTACAGGGCCCGGGCGCTCGTGGGCGCCTCTCGGCTCACGCTCACCGGGTGCGTGGGGGAGTACACGCTACCCACGGGCCGGCTTGCTTTCACGACGACCTCGACTCTCACTTCCTCAAGTGGCCTCGCCGAGAACCGCTCCGGAGCGAGCGGGTACCGGTAACGCACGAGGCCGCCTTCGGGGGAGAGAAGCTCCACGTACTCGAGGGCGATCTGGCGGGTCTCGCCGGGCTCGATCGGGAAGATCCGGGCCCGGAACGCCCCCTGCCCGATGTACTCCAGGAGCGCGGGGTCGCGGGCCTGGCTGAGATAGGAGAGGTAGATCTCCCGTGCCTCGTCGGCGGGGAGGACGTCCCCGACCACCGGTTCGCCGTCTACCCACAGGGTGAACTTCTGGATCACCGCTCCCGAGGGAAGGGGGAAGACGTAGGTCCCTTCGACCGGGAACCGTCCGTCGTTGCGGAATGCCTGGTCGACACGGGTCGTGGCCACCCCGTTGTCGATCGTGACCGCCACGTGGTGGTAGACGATCGTCATCCAGCGCAGGGGGGGACCGGGGATGTCCGGTCGCGGGATGGGGACGATGATCCCATCAGCGACACCAGGTACAACCGACATCAGAACCGCGAACAGCGCTGCGAGAACCAGGGGAATTCTGCGCACAGCCACCACCTCCTGACATGGTGATGTACACCGTCGTAAGCGCCTGGGTTTCGCCGACCCACGGTCTGGGGGTAGGATCGAGGTCATGGGGTACGTGAAGTTTCTCGGTACGGCGGGGGCACGGTTCGTGGTGGCCCGCCAGCTCCGTTACTCCGCCGGGACGTGGATCGAGCTCGGGGGGATGCAGCTCCTTCTCGACCCTGGGCCGGGGACCCTCCTCCGGCTGCGCAAGAGCCGGCCCCCCCTCGATCCGCTGAAGCTCGACGCAATCCTGCTCTCCCACAAGCACCTCGACCACTCGACCGACGTGAACATTGTCGTCGAGGCGATGGCGGACGGAGGGTATAAGAAGCGAGGGGCGCTCTTTGCCCCCGCTGACGCACTGGAGGGTGACGATCGGGTTGTGCTGCGCTACGTTCGGCCGTTCCTGGAGCGGATTGAGACCTGGCAGGCGGGCCGCGAGCATGAGATCGGAGAGGTGACGATTCGGCCGGTCTCGCACTCCCATGGCACGGTGGAAAGCTACGGTCTCGTTCTCGACTCGCCCGAGGGGAGGGTTGGCTTCGTGACCGACGCCCGGTTCAACCCTACACTCGCCGACAACTACGCGGGGTGCGATCTCCTGGTCCTGAACGTGGTCCTCAAGGACTGGCGACCGGATGTCGACCACCTCTGCCTCCCGGAGGCGGGGGAGGTCATCGCCGCTGTGAAGCCGCGGCTGGCCGTCCTCACCCACTTCGGGACGACAATGCTGCGGGGCAATCCTCGTGGGCTGGCGGCGGGGCTTGCCGAGTCCCTGGGAACAGAGGTCATCGCCGCAGCCGACGGGCTCACCGTCGAGGCAACACAGTGGACGTGACCATGCGGCGAGTTGGCTTGCGCTGTCTTGACACGGACAATGACGATGGAGGTGGACGATGAAGCGGAATCTAGTTGGGGGGGCGCTCGTGGTTCTGGGATTGCTCATGGGAGGGTGTTCCAGCCCTCAGGTTGGGCAGCCGCCTGTGGCAGGCATCTGGTACGATCCGTGGAGAGGGGAGGTACCGCTCCGCGTCACGTTCGTCAGCCAGTCCAAGACGGGCGACGGTCAAATCGTAAGCTACCACTGGGATTTCGGGGATGGAACTGCGAGAGAGGGAGGGACAACAGCCTACCATTGGTACACACGGGAAGGCACGTTCTACCCCACCCTCACCGTGACCGATGACCAGGGGCTCTCGGCGACCGTGCGTGGGGTGATTCAGCCCGGAAAGTCGTACCCCCTTGATGTGCTGGAATGGAAAGCGGAGGAAACGTACTTCGGGCAGCGGGTGGTCGGACGGGTGAAGAACATCAGCGATCGCAGGATCAACCTAGGGAGAGTGGTCGCCCAGTTCCGTGATAAGGACTGGAACATTATCCGGGAGCGATCGAAGATCCTCGGGGATCTGGCTCCAGGGGCAGAGCAGATCTTCGAGATCACGACGGATCTCCTGCTAGAGACGGGAGGAGCTCCTTACCACACGATCTACACTGAGGTCATCCGCAGCGATCACCCGCTCTCCCCGTAGGGCGGGTTGCCAGCAGCCTGTGTGAGAAAAGCCCGCTGAGCCTTCGGCTGCGCGGAGAAGATCGGATCCCCGCGGCAAGAACCGTGGTCCGTTGTTCGTCCTCCGTGGACCGAAGCATGGTGGTACGGACTGCGGATCACGGACGACGAATCACGAGCCCCTTGGGCCGAAGGCCCGCGTACCGCAGGTCCGCGGACCCAGGGGTTCCCCCACGGGCTCCTAGAGGAACACAATCCCAGACTTGGAGAGGAGTTCGAGGAGGTGGTCGAGGTCGCGGATCGCCACGGCCCACACCCCGGCCACCTCGCCCGATTCGCTCACGAACGCGGTGAACGGGTAGCGCAGGTTGTCCGCGAGCTGGTACTTTCGAGTGACGGCTGCTCCAGGATCGTGGACGGTGGGGAGCGTGATCCCGCGCTCGGAGACGATGGCTGGGACCTCGGGCCACCTCTCGGGGCACACCCCGACCACCGCGATCTGGTTCCCGTAGCGGCGGTGGAACTCCTCGAGGACGACGAGGTCGTGCTTGCACACCCCGCACCACGTGGTCCAGAACGCGATCACGATCGGTCTGCCGCGTGCTTCGGCCGTGTTGAACTCCCCGAGGCCGGAGAGGGAGAACTCCGGCGCTTGCCGGCCGACGATGGAGAAGGTGCCTTCGCCAGGACGGCCACCCTGCGGAGACACGAGGAGACCTGCGATGACGAGCAGAGCGAGGAGCAGCCCCAGCAGACGAAGGTCCATCGCCTCAGTCTACGTCTCGTGGGCAGCGCAGGCGAGCTGGCCGAGCGCGAGCCCGCCGTCTCCCGGGGGGACGAGCCGGTGCGCGAGGAACCGGTGCCCAGCTTCCTTCACCGCCGCCTTGGCCGCG
>JAGUVP010000330.1 GCA_020062805.1 Candidatus Bipolaricaulis sp. | reverse complement strand
CGAGCGCCTCGGTCAGCTCGGCCAGCGCGCGCAGAGCGGCGACCGTTTGGGCCTGGACCAGGGTGTACGCCACCGGGAACCGCAACCTCCGTCTCCCTGGAAGAAACGAGTCCTTCCAGTACGTGACGGGAAGCAGGTATCTCGCTGCGCCGGCATGGCGGGGATCCTCCCAGAAGAGATCGTCCGCGATGTGGCGGAGCACGTACTCACCTGCAGCCTTCAGTCCGTCCCTGATCGTGCTCAGGGTGCTCAGGGTCGTCCCGTCGTCGGCGACGGGGTACTGCTGCGCCGCTCCGATGAGGAACAGTTGGCTCGTCTCGCCGGCGTTGTAGCGGGTGGAAAGATCATCCTGCGTGTATGGCTGGAATTCGTGGACCACCCGGCCCGGCTCTTCCCCGGTCCGCGGGTCCTGCTGGCGACCGATGGTGGCCGCGCAGAAGCGCAACGTCTCCCGGATCAGGGTTCGGTCGTCCGCGATGAGCCCTGCCGTGAGGAGGTCACGGGCGAAGATCCCGAACCGGACCCGGTCGCTCATCTTTCCGGCGTGGGCGAGTTCGAACCGCTGCCCGTCCACCGTGGTCTCGGTCCGCAGTCGCTCGAACGCTTCCTTCCCCTTCTCCCGCAACCGCGTCCGCTGCGCAGGGGGCACCGTCACCCCTTGACCGCCCCGGCGAGGATCCCGCGCACAAAGTACCGCTGGAGGGAGAAGAACACGACCATCGGCACGATCATCGACACGAACGCGGCCGACGTCAGGAGGTGCCAGTCCTGTCCCCGCGACCCTACGAGGAGCGAAAGCCGCAACGTCAGCGGCGCGACTTCGCTGTACCCGCCGAGGTACACCAGGGCCACGAGGAGGTCGTTCCACACCCACAGGAACTGGAAGATCGCCGCCGAAGCCAGCACCGGGACCGACAGCGGGAGCACGAGCCGCAGGAACGCGGTGAACGGGGTCGCTCCATCCATATACGCTGACTCGAACAGCTCCCGGGGCAGGGCCCCGAAGAAGTTGCGCAGGAGGTAGATCATGAGAGGGAGGCCGTACCCGGCGTGGGCAAGCCAGATCCCGGGAAAGGTCCCGGAGAGTCTGAGCACGTTGAACATCCGCAGCACGGGGATGAGCGTCATCTGAAGGGGGATCACGATCAGCCCGACCACGGTCATCAGCAACACCTGACGCCCGCGGAACTCCATCCACGACAAGGCGTAGGCGGCCAGAGCGGCGATGGTGAGGGTGATCAGCGTCGTGGGAACGGTGATGATGAAGCTGTTCAGGAAGGCTCTTCCCATCCCCTGACGCAGCAGGACGTCCTGGTAGTTGCCCGTCGTGAACCGGCCCCACTCGCTGGGCGTGGCGACGGCCGTCCACCACCCCGACGCGAGGAGGTCCTGCCGGGGACGGAACGAGCTCACGAGCAGCCCGAGCGACGGAGAGAGCCAGATCAACGCGAGAACGATCACGACCAGATGCAGCGGCACTCTTCTCACTTTTCGGGATGCGCTCATCGCACCGCCTCCTGGGCCCGGAACCGGCGCACGTTGAGCACGATGAACGGCACGATTGCCAGGAACAGGATCACCGCGATCGCGCTCGCCGTCCCGTAGTTGTTGAACTGGAACATCTCGTTGTACATCCGGTTCGCGATCACGTCCGTGTCGTAGGCGCCGTTGGTCATGATGTACACGATGTCGAACATCTTCAGAACGAACACGATCATCGTCGTAGTGATCATGGCCAGGGTGGACTTCAGAAAGGGGATCGTCACGCAGCGGAACACCTGCCACTCATTGGCCCCATCGATGCGCGCCGCCTCCTGCATCTCCCGGGGGATGCCCTTGTACGCCGCGGAGAGGATGACCATGCAGAACCCCGTCCACACCCACACCCCCACCGCGATGAGGGCGAGGTTGTTCAGCCACGGGCGTTGGATGAGAAGCCAGACCGGTTGTCCCCCCATGCCCACGATGATCGCGTTGAGGAGCCCGATCTGAGGTGCGACGGCGGGGCGAAACGCGTACACGAACCGCCAGATCACCCCCGCCGCCACGTAGGAGATGGCCATTGGGAGGAAGATCACCGACTTGATCAACGTTTCGTACCGCACGCGATCGAGGATCACCGCGAGGAGGAGCCCCATCCCGACCGTGAACAGGGTGAACACGGCCATCCACAGGAGGTTGTTGCGGAACGTGGTCAGCATCGGGGCCGATGTGAACGCCCGGAGGTAGTTCTGGACACCCACGAACACGTCGGAACGCGGGCCATAGAAGCTGAGTCGGATCGTCTCCGCGCTCGGGTAGACGAGGAACACCCCCAACAACAGCAGGGCGGGGGCGAGGTAGAACCAGTGGGCCCGACCCTTGTTCGTGACGGTCACCCCCCGAGGAGTATCCGCCGGGGCGGGACTGCCCCGCCCCGGCGAGCAATTGGTGCGATCCTAGTAAGCGGCCTGCGCCGCGGCCTCAATGTCCGCGAGGACCCGAGCCAGCGGCACGCCGGACACGTAGTCGAGAACACCCTTCCAGAACGCGCCCGACCCCACCGCAGCCGGCATGAGATCCGAGGCGTCGAAGCGGAAGATCTCGGCACCCTTCAGGATCTCCGCGGCCTGAGCGGTGAGCTGATCGGGGTAGATCCCCGGATCCACGTTCACGTTCGTGGCCAGCTTGCCCAACGCCCCGCACCAGATGGCCTGGGCCTCAGGCGAGGCCAGGTACTGGACGAACGCCCGTACGTCGGGCGTGTCACGGAACGCGCTGATGAGGTCCCCCGCTCCGAGGAGCGGCGTCCCCCACTGCGGGTCAATCGGGGGAAACACGAAGAACGCCACGTCTCGGTCGAGATCGAGCTGAGGGTGAGCATTGGCGATGAAGCTCTTGATGAATGTGGCCTGGCGGTGGAAGTAGGCACCCGGAGTGGGATCCCACAGGACAGCGGGGGAGTCGCCGAAGCTGATGGACAGAACGCCCGTCGTGCCCCCGTAGACGTAGGACTCGTTGCGAACGATCGATCCGAACAGCTCAAACGCCCGCTTCACCGCCGGGTGGGTCCACGGGATTTCGTGGGCCACCCACTGGTCGTAGAGGTCCGGACCCGCGGTCCGAAGCATGATATCCTCGATCCAGTCCGTTCCCGCCCAACCCGAGGCAGCACCCGACTCGAGGCCCACCGCCCACGGCGTCTTGCCTCGGGCGGCGAGGGTCTGGGTGATGTACATCAGCTCGTTCCACGAGTCTGCCGGGGCCAGCCCCTCCGCGTAGAGCGTGTCAGGGTTGTACCACACGAGGGACTTCAGGTCAGCGGAGATGAAGATCCCGTAGACCTTCCCGCTGACGGTGGCCAGGTCCACAAACGCCTTGGGGAACTGGTTGAGGTCCACGATCCCGTCCAAGGGGATCACCGCCCCGCGGCCCACGAACTCCGCCATCTGGCCGGGGTTGGGCATCCCCGCGAGGTCCGGCGGGTTTCCAGCGGCCACACGGGTGGAGAGGATCGCGGGGAGGTCTCTCCCCACGCTTTCTACCCGGACCGCGATCCCGGTCTTGGCTGTGAACCCGTCCGCCACCTTCTGGAACGCCGCGAGCTCATCCCCGCTCCACAGAACCATGATCGTCACTGCACCGTGGGCAAGGCCTGTTACGAGACCTGCCAACAAGAGACCAACCAGCAGTCGCTTTGTCATGTTCTACCTCCTTTTCCTCTTCGAAGCCGTGCTTCTCAGTGCTTGGGATGTGCTCCGCCCTCTCTCACCTCCTTCATGCACCAGCAGCTCTTCTGGGTTGTCGCGCAGGTGCTGCACAACGGCGACCGCTGCTCCGCAGGCCGCCGTCGTCCCGCGCGCCACGGCGCGGGTTACCTTATGCAGATCCGGGAACTCCCCGACGAGAGCCTCGCGAAGGCGACGGCGGCAACCGGCAATGAACGCTTCCTCGTCCTCTCCCAACAGCTCGGCGTGGATGACGATCAGGGTGGGGTCGAGGAGGGTCACCGCATGGACGAGAACGCCGACCGCCCTGTCCACGAGCATCTCGAAGCGCTTGTCGTGGGCCCGGTTCTTCAACTCCTCTCCCGTCACGAACGCCCGGTACAGGGAACCCCCGTGGCCATGCCCCCCGCGGTACGCGCGCCCGTCCACGAGAAGGCTTGCCCCGAACCGCACATCGCCCGAAAGACCGGGACGGAGGGCAATGTAAAGCAGAGCGCCCTCCTTCCAGCCCAGAGCGTGCGCCTCGGCAATGGCCATGAGGTGCGTGTCGTGGTGAACGTGGACTCGGGTGGAGATCTCCCGCTCCAACGCATTCTGGACCGCCACTCGGTGCCAGGAGGGCATCGTCGCTCCGGCAAAGGTCGCCACCCCATCGGTGACGAATGCCGGGAGGGCAACGCCCAGCCCTCCCACCCGAGGCCACGGGACGCCGAGCGAATCCATCCACTCTGTAAGGGTTTCTCCCACTTCGCGCAGGAGGGCGAGCGGGTCCCGTTGACCGTCGTCCACATCCAGCGTCAGACGGTGGAGCGGCTCCCCCCATAGGTCTGACACAACGAAGCTGAGCTGGGGAAGCTCGAGGTCAACTCCGACCACAACGCACGTGTCCCCGTTCAGTCGGAACACCGTGGCCGGCCGGCCGCCTCCCTCGGAACGTGTCCCCACAGGAGCGACGAGCCCTCGGTTGATGAGCTCGGAGAGGGCCTTGTCCAGCGTGGGACGCGACAGTCCGAGGGAAGACTCGAGTGCCCGGCGGGTCGTCCCGTCGGGGGCCCACAACTCCCGAAGCAGCGTCTGAATCGTGTTGTTCCTCATTTTGGTGAAAACTTTTACAAAACGAATGTACTTCTTTCCCGGTCGCCCGTCAACCCTTCGAGTTAACCGAGCGGGGGCAACGATGGGCCTATCGATGTATCGGAAGGACGTCTAGACTCCGGGGGAGGTGTTGCAGCCCAACAGAGGGCGAGAAGATCGTCCTGCTCCTTCATCGTGGATAGCTGCCTCTCAATCCTGGATCTGCTTCGGCTGGGGAGACAGAAACCCGTCGCCCCCGGCACGGTTCTGGTGCGAGGGCGCGATGTCTATCGGATCCATTTCTGTTGGCAGCGGTCGCATCCGGCGTTGGAACAGGGTCATGCCGCCTGGGATGCCTCGACCTCCCCGGGTCGCGTCGACGATGTCGTACTGCAAAGACTGATTCCCGACTCCCGGGATCCGCACTGGCTTTTGCAGGGCCTCACTCGAGGCGCCGGAGGGACTGTGTGATGAGATCCATCTCGGCCTTGATCCTTGCCAGCGCACGCTCTTCGATCCGCGACACGGCCTGGGGACTGATGTCCATCTGTTCGGCGATGGCCCGTTGCGAGAGCGGTTTCTGGTGCTCGCCCTTGAGATCCAGCCCGTAGCGCAGGCAGATCACCTCTTTCTGCTTCTGGGTGAGAGACACCCCGATCACCCTCCGCAGGCTGTTCTGAAGACAAGGTTCGAGTCCCTTTTGGGAAGAGGGCGCGCTCTCATCCGCGATGAGGCTCATCACGCTACGACCGCTTTCCTCCAATGCCTCGAACGAAATCAGCTGCCGGCCTGCGATCATCATCTTCAGAAGGTCGTAGACCTTGTCCAAGGGGATCCCTATCTCGCTGGCGATCTCCTCGGGAGTCGGATGGCGATTCAGCCCGTCCTCCAGTTTCCTGGTCACCAGCTTGAACTCCTTCAGCTCCTTCAGTCGTGATTCCGGGATCCTCGCCGCCCCCGTCCACCACCGGCCGAGGGCCAGTTGGATCTCGCGCCGGATCCACCACACGGCATAGGAGCTGAACTTGCACCCCTTTCTCCAGTCGAACCTGTCCACCGCTTTGATCAGCCCGACCTGGCCCTCCTGGAAGAGGTCATCCCACAGGTAGATGAAGCCGCGGAACTCGGTGCGCAGGATGTGCCCGATGAGCCCTTGGTTGGCGATGATCAGCTGCTCTCGCGCAGCCTTGTCGTCCATCTCGATGCGCTTGGCCAGCTCGATCTCGTCTTCCCTCGTGAGTCTCGCGACCGAGCCTGCGGTGCGCTGACGAAGGGCCGTGGCCGTCATACCTGCATCAACTCTTCTCCGGCGCGGATGGGCACCGCGTCGCCAGGACTCGCCCCCCCCATCGCTGCCCGGATCGACTCCACTGGCCCCACGGTGATCATCGTGCGTTGCTGGGCCGAGAGTCCCCAGGCCGCCCGAAGAGTTAGCATCGTCCCGAGGTCTGCTCATCATCGCCACCTCGTGCCCATGATAGCGAGCCGGGAGGCCGAGTGACGCGTGTGCACCCTAGATGGAGGTGCGGCACAGGCCATGAGGCAACGGCCGGCACAACCTGCTTCCCCGATCCACGATGGGGACCCGGACGGGAATCTCCAGGTAGCGGTTGCGTACCGGAGATGGGATCTTCTTCGCTGCCTCGCCGATGATCGTAAGGGCCCGCACCACCGCATAGCTCGTCTTCTTGTTCGCCAGGAACTCCTCGATGCCCATGCCCACTGCGAACTGCTCGGCCATCTCGGGTGCATCGTTGATGTCAGCCAGGAAGTCCGCGTACTCCCGCCGCTCCCTCATACGGGGATGAGCTTCTCCCGAACCCGGCGACCGATGAGAGGCTTGAGGGCCTGCCTCTCGACAAGGTCCACCTTGAGACCGAGAAGGTCGCTCGGGTCTCCTTCGAGAGCGATGAACTGGAGGAGGCTCAGAGGGAGATCATCGAACTCCACCAGCACATCGAGATCGCTGCGCCGGGTCGGCTCTCCTCGCGCGAAGGAGCCGAACAGCGCCAAGCGCTGCACCCCGTACCGCTCGCGGAGTGACGGCAGCGCGGAACGGAGATCCCCGAGGATCTGCGCACTGTCCGGAAGTGCCTTCCCCTTGCCAGCGTCGTTCATCGGTTCACCCTCGGTCATCGTCGCGATCCTCGCCAGACCCCGGCGGGCGGCCAGCACAGCTCCGACTTCCTCCGAGGGGTCGCAGAGGGTAGAGTCCATCGCGACATGACCAACCGAGGGAGACGGTGAAGGCCACAGACAGCGGCATCCGCCTGTCGGCGAGCGATCTGGCGAACCACCTCGGGTGCCGGCACCTCACCTGCCTCGACCTCCGCGTCGCCCGGGGAGAGCTGGAATCCCCTACCTCCCACGACCTCGCTCTCGAGGTTCTCCAGAGGCGCGGGTTCGAGCACGAGAAGGCGTACGTCGAGCACCTCCGCGCCCAGAACCTGACCGTCGTCACCCTGGAGGACCTGGGCTACGCCGAAGACGAGTTCGCCGCCACACGCGCCGCGATGCGCGACGGACCCGACGTGATCGTCCAGCCGACCCTCCTCGGCGAGGGGTGGATGGGCCGCGCCGACATCCTCCGCCGCGTGGAGGTCCCGTCGCCTGGCCTGGGCGCCCACTCCTACGAGGTGCTCGACACGAAGCTCGCCCGGGACACCCGCGGGCGGACGATCCTCCAGCTCTGCCTGTACTCCGAGCTCCTCGCCCAGGTCCAGG
>JAGUVP010000129.1 GCA_020062805.1 Candidatus Bipolaricaulis sp. | reverse complement strand
TGGCGGGCGACGCCCATTCCCGGATCCGCGGTCAGCACCCGCTCCAGCCTCTGGTCCGCCTCCGTCGTGCCGTCGGCAACGACGACCATCCCGGCGTGGATGCTCTTCCCGATCCCCACCCCTCCCCCGTGGTGCACGGACACCCACGTCGCCCCGCACACAGCGTTCAAAAGGGCATTCAAGACTGGCCAATCGGCGATCGCGTCCGAGCCGTCCCTCATCCCCTCGGTCTCGCGGTACGGGGAAGCGACGGACCCGGAATCGAGGTGGTCGCGACCGATGACGATCGGTGCCTTCACCTCTCCGTTCCGCACGAGGTCGTTGAAGACCAGGCCTGCCTCTGCCCGTTCGCCGTATCCCAGCCAACAGATCCGCGCCGGAAGGCCCTGGAACCGGACCTTGGCCTGAGCGTTCTCAATCCACCGCCGGAGGGGTACATCGTGAGGGAAGAGGTCGAGGATCGCCCGGTCCGTGCGCCGGATGTCGTCCGGGTCGCCAGAAAGCGCAGCCCAGCGGAACGGGCCCTTCCCCTCGCAGAACATGGGCCGGATGTAGGCTTGGACGAAGCCGGGGAACGAGAACGCCGTCGCATGGGCGAGGCCGCCCTTTTCCGCTTGCGCACGAAGGGCGTTCCCGTAGTCAAAGACCACCGCCCCGCTCTCCTGCATCTCCGCCATCGCCTGAACGTGGCGGACCATCGAGGCGTACGAGCGCTCGACGTACGTCTGGGGATCCCTTTCCCGGAGGGCGACGGCCTGGGCGTAGGTCATCCCTCCCGGGACGTAGCCTACGAGCGCATCGTGGGCCGCAGTCTGGTCCGTGACCACGTCCGGTACCGCGCCCCGGCGCAGGAGCTCGGGGTACACGTCGGCTGCATTGGCAAGGAGCCCGATTGAGATCGGTTCGCC
Organism: Candidatus Bipolaricaulis sp.; assembly: GCA_020062805.1. Lineage (GTDB taxonomy): Bacteria > Bipolaricaulota > Bipolaricaulia > Bipolaricaulales > Bipolaricaulaceae > Bipolaricaulis. The sequence goes on along the minus strand of JAGUVP010000129.1, from coordinate 1,784 downwards.
TTTCGCCGCATGGTCGCGCACCATGCTCAGCGCCTCGTCGAGGGACTCGGTCCACGTGTCGAGCTGTTTCAGCGCCAGGCGGCGCTCGATCTTCGCCGGGTTCACCTCCACGACGAGACCCACTCCGTCGTTCATCGTGATCGCCAGCGGTTGGGCTCCCCCCATCTCCCCCAGTCCCGCGCTGAGGACCAGCTTCCCGCGCAATGCCCCCCCGAAATGCTGCCGCGCCACTTCGGCCAGGGTCTCGTAGGTCCCCTGGAGGATCCCCTGGGTCCCGATGTAGATCCACGACCCGGCCGTCATCTGGCCGTACATGGTCAGGCCGAGGCGCTCCAGCTCGCGGAACGCCTCCCACGTTGCCCACTCCGGGACGAGCATCGCGTTGGAGATGAGCACGCGCGGAGCGTCTTCGTGGGTTCGAAACACGGCCACCGCGCGGCCGGACTGGATGACGAGGGTTTCGTCTCCCTCGAGCTCGCGGAGCGAGCGGACGATGACGTCGAAGTCCTCCCACGACCGGGCGGCCTTCCCCGTGCCTCCGTACACGATGAGGTGCGCTGGATCCCCGGCGACCTCCGGGTCGAGGTTGTTCATGAGCATGCGCAGGGCGGCCTCCTGAAGCCAACCCTTGCAGGAAATCCCCGTTCCCCGTGGTGCCCGCACCGTTCGCACGTTCTCCGTCTCCTCCCTTGTCATTGGTGATGGTAGAACGAACGACCGCTTCCGTAAAGGCCATTCGCCCCAAGCGCGGCGGGTCGTGTAGAATGACGCCTGTCCACTAGGAGGTGGAAGATGAAACGGTCATTGGTGTGTGCGCTGTTCCTGATGCTCGGGCTCTCGCTGGCCCCGGCGTGGGGGGCAGAAGCGGGATCGGCGGGGAAACTTGGGGTAGGCGCGAGCTTCAACCTCGCGCTGGGAACTCCGGTGTTTGATCTGTTCTACGAGATCCCCATGGGGACCAACTCGGCAACCCGGTTCACGCTCGGCGTGCTGGCGTTCGCCCAAGGAGCGATGGCGTTCTCCGTGGACGCATCGTTCCTCATCACCCCGGCCCTCGAAGGGTTCAAGCCGTACTTCGGAGGCGGAGTCGGCGGCATCATCGTGGCAGCGGGGGGAATCGGAGGTATTGCCAACATCAGCCTCACCGTGAACGGGATGGCGGGAGCATACTTCGCCCTGTCCGACACGTTCGGGATCTACGGGCAGATTCGTCTCATCGGGATCGTGGATTTGGCCAATATGCAGATCACCGCCCTCCTCATGCCGGGGGTTGGCCTGTACGTCATGTTCTAGATCTACACTTGTTCAGACATTGGAGAAGGGGCAGGCCCATGGCCTGCCCTTTCTCGTTTGCGAGCGCGGCGTCCCCTGACCACGGGTGGAGCGTCCTTCCCTAGACCGAACCGCGCCCCTAACATCACCAGCATTGGAGAGGAGAGCACAGATGAAAGCTGTAGTCGGGTCGCTCGTCCTGCTGGGGCTCCTTCTGAGCCTGACTGCCTTCCTGCTCTGGATGCCCTCCATTTCCCCGGAGGTCGGCGACTACACCCGCCTGTGGGAGGCCCAGGACCGCCTTCCGGGGTCGCTCCGCGAGCTGGAGTCGCTCGCGTCCCGGGACGACGGCGTGGGCTGGCAAGCCCGGATCGTCCTCGGACGGTGGCACGCAGCCCAAGGCTTGCCGGTCGCTGCTGCTGACCAGTTCCGCAGCGCGCTTGCGCTCTATGCGACCTCGGACCTCCGAGCCGAGCTGGCCCGCACCCTCGAGACCGCCGGCCGCGCAGCCG
>JAGUVP010000246.1 GCA_020062805.1 Candidatus Bipolaricaulis sp. | reverse complement strand
CTCCCCCACCGCTCCGACGATAGAGCATGCCAAGGAGGACTTGCTCCTCGGAACACGAACCTCTTTACGAAGGCGCTCCTGAAGAGACCAGGGGTCAAGGAACCCTGAAACTCAAGTCCAACCCCTGGACCTCTCCTCCTGAATCCCCGATCCCCTTGGCCTACCTAGCGGTCTGCCTCTGCGTGCTCCGCGCCCTCGGCGGGAAAGATGCTGCGTCAGTCTGCATCCTCGGCTAGCCAGCCCTTGATCCGGGACTTGATCTTCTTCTCGATCTTCTCCCCGAGCTCGTCCCAGTCCATATCCTTTTCCGCGCCGACCCAACGGGCGAAGCCGCTCTTGATCTTCCGCTCGACGTCGCGGCCGAAGTCCTCGCCCCGACGCTCGGGGTACCACACCTTGCGGAACTGCCACCGCACGCCGATCCCGGTCCAGGCGAAGAGGAGAATGATCATGAACCATAGCCCGCACGTCTGCAGGTACGACAGAGGAACCGCTAGACCGAGATGCCCCACGACGATGCTGTTCCAGAGCATCATGATGACCCAGGAGAAGAAGAAGAACGCGGCCACTCCGCCGCCAGCCACAACCCTTGTCAACAATCTCATCCGATCCACCTCCTTAGGATGCGAGTGCCATTCTACTGCCTTATGGCGTCGCGGCGACGGCAAGGACCCCGGCACGACCGACGCGCAAGCAGCTGTTTCCGTCGCCTTGGTAGCGTCGGACCTCGTGTCCAACGGTTGTTCCACGATGCTGCGCGTCGCAGCTTGCCTGCCTGCTGCAGGCAGGTCTGCGACGAACGACCGTCGGGCATGAAGCCCGCCGCTACAGCCGAACGCCCATTTCAGAGATAGCGCAGTGCTATGAGCGCGCGGGCCAGACGATCTTCTTCCCCCCGAGGTAGTCGAGGAACCGCCCGAACGCGTCGCGGATTGCCGGATGCTTGAGGGGAAACCCGTCCGGTTCTTTCCAGTACCCGAGAATGTGGAGGGTGTTCGTCTTCGTCTCGTACTTCCCGTCGAATCGCCCCACGAACCGATTCCGGTGGAGCACGGGGAGCACGTAGTACCCGTAGGCACGCTGTTCGGGCTTCTTGTACACCTCCCACGCGTAGGCGAACCCCCACACCTTGGCCAGGGCGTCCCGGCACCACAGGAGCGGATCGAGCGGGGCGATCATCTGGGCCTGATCGTCGAACGGGGCCTTCTCTGCCGCGCGCAGAACCCTCGCCGCGTCGGGTCGGGCGTAGAACGAGGTGCGCACCCCATCCACCTGAACCAAGGTCAGGTCCCCCTGTTCGGCCATCCGTTGGGGCAGCCCGCCGCTGCGGGCCTGGCGAAGCGACATCCACGTCTCGGCCGCCCCGCCCGCGGGAAGGAGCCCCACCATGTCCACCCGTTTGCGCAGGAGCTCGCGCAGGAACTCCTCCCCGCTCAGGGTGGGTCGGGCGAGGAGCTTCCGTGGGACGACTCTATCTGTGAGGTCGAAGTAGCGGCGGTAGTTCACCCGATGCGAGATCGAAAGCCGGCCCTTGTTCCACAGGACCTCGAGCGCCGCGCCGGCGGCCTGGGTCGTCTTCCACCCGCGATGCGCACCCTGAGCCACGGAGAGCTTCTTCAGTTCGGCCGTGGAGAGCGGGCCATTCTTCCGCACCGCCTCCAAGACGGCGTCCTTGGCTCCGGGGTGGTCGCGGTCGAGCCGATCCTCGCGCAACCGTTCCCACCGTTCCCCTCCTGCCTCCATGAGCGCCCGCAACAGGGGAAACTCCTTGATCGGGATCGCGCACAGCATCTTGTCCCAGTACTCGAACCCCAGCCGCTCGCGGTGCAGAAGGTCGAGGAACATCCCCGGATGCGTGCCCCCAACGCGGGACTGGAGGACGAGGTCGTGGTTCCGCCCCAGGATGGGAAGCGGGTCGAGCTGCACCGCCCTCAGATCTCGGAACGCTTGACGGATTCCGTCTTCTCCTTCAGGGTACCGCTTGCCGTGCAATCCAACCGCGGCGAGTTGGTAGAGCCGCGCCTCTTCCCGTGACCAGGTTAGGGCCATGTCCGCGACTCTACTCCCGAGGTCGGGCCAGCGTCAACACCAGCCTCTTGGGCAGAGCACGCATCTGTCCTATACTCAGAACGTAATGGCGCGGCGCTGGAACGCGAAGCGGATAG
>JAGUVP010000057.1 GCA_020062805.1 Candidatus Bipolaricaulis sp. | reverse complement strand
GCCGTCGGTGGCCACGACGCGCACGATGTACCAGCTTCCCTTCGCCGGCGCATCGGCAAGGGTGATCGTGGCCTCCGCCTTTCCGTCGAGCGCGAACTCGCGCAACACTTCACCGTTCTTGATCACCTGGGCAAGCGCGAGCCCTCGGGGCGCCTCGCGCGGGGCGACGAACAGCTCGGCCCGGAGCCGGATTTCCTCTCCTGCCTTGAGGGTGACCGTGTCCCCCGGCCGGGCGGTCCCGTCCTGGGCAGTGAAGTGGACGAGAGGACCGTAGGTGGCGAACGCCCGACCCTGTCCGAGCGCTTCAAGCCACTTCTCCACCGTCAGTTCCCCCTCTACGTAGACGTAGGTCCGGGGTCGTCCGTAGATGTCGGGCGGCTCCTTCCAGTGATGGGCATCGCTTGCCCCCACGGCCACGTAACGCCTTCCCTCGTTCCAGAACCGGAACATCTGTTCGACCGCTCGCCGATCGTCGTCGTCGAACTCGCCGTTCATGATCTCTACAAGGTCAAAGCCATAGTCGAAGAACGGCTTTCCGAGGGCATCGAAGTACGGTGCCCCCGACCAGTAGGGATGGGCGACCTGGATGAACTGAGCCCCCTTCTGGCGGGCCTCGGCGAACGTCCCCGCCGGGGATCCCACGCCCATCCACACCATGGGGTCGATGCTCGGTACGTACGCCTCCACCGGGTAGGCGTTCCAGTGCCAGCGGAAGGCGGTGATCTCGATCCCCAGGATCACCGGGAACCCGCGCTTCTCGGCTGCGGCGGCGAACGGGGCGTGCCCGTCTCCGGTGTTGTGGTCGCTCAGGAACCCGATGTCGAGACCCGCCGCCATCTGGACGGCGACGAGCTCGTTGGGGGGTGTGGATCCGTCGAAGCTTGCGTTGGAGTGGGCGTGGAGATCCACCGAGTAGTAGCCCCACGCCTTGGAGGCGGAGAACCCGAGCGGGAAGTCCACGTTCAGCTCGACCTTCTCGCCAGCCCCGACCGCGATCCGGCGAACCTCCGCCCCGCGGGCGAACCCCGCCCCGTGTTCAATCACCAGGGTGTAGCTCCCCGCAGGAAGGGAGAAGCGGGCGATTCCGGGAACGGCTGCGGGGCTGTAGAAGACCCCCCGTATCTCGTCTCCTGCGCGGGCTACCACCCGCACGTCTACTGGTACGCCGTCCAGCGTGGCCCACACCGTCACCTCGCCCGTGGCCTGGGCGAACACCGTTGCGGACACGGAGAGACACAACAGGGATGCCAACCAGCGGAGCGTTTTCCGTGATCGTGTTTTCTGGTTCATCGAAACCTCCTCCGGCTCTGATGGGCGGTATTGGAGGAAGGATAGCGCCGTCCCTCGGCTGCACAAGAGACGCTCGGGTCGGGCACCCGCACCGGGTGAGCCCGGAGAGCATGGAGACGTGCGTTACCTGAAGGCGTGCCCAGCGGGGCGGCGGGACGCGATCCCGGGCAGTAGAATGGTTCCGTGAATAAGAATCGCCAACCCATCCGGACCAGCCCTCGCTTTCCAGGAGAGTAGCATGTGCGGCATCTTCGGCATCGTGACAAGCAGGGATGAACCTCTGGGCCAGCTCTTGACGGAGGCGAGCAAGCGCCTCTCCTACCGCGGCTACGACTCGGTGGGGTGTGCGACCCTGACCTCCGACGGCACGGTGGACCTGCGCAAGGACGTGGGCAAGGTGGACGAGGTTGCCGCACGCCTGCGGTTCCACGAGATGCGCGGAACGCGGGGCATCGCCCAGCTTCGCTGGGCCACGTTCGGCGCGCCATCGCAGGCCAACGCCCAGCCCCACCTCGACTCCGACGGCGACCTCGTTGGGGCCCACAACGGAAACGTCGTGAACAACGTCGAGCTGCGCGAGGCGTTCATCTCCGAGGGGATGACCCTCCGCTCCACGAACGACGGCGAGACGTGCGTTCACGCCGTGGAGCGGTACGTGGATCAGGGGTACTCGATGCTCGACGCGATCCGGCGGGCGTACGAGGACCTGGAGGGCGACTACGCGTTCGTAATCGGGCGGGTGGACGAGAACCGGATGTACGCGTTCAAGAAAGGGTCGGGGCTCGTGGCCGGGGTCACCGACGGGAGTGCCGTTGTGTCCTCCGACCTGCCCTCGATCCTCCCCCTCACCCCGAATATCCTGCGGATCGAGGATGGCGAGATCGCGATCCTCGAACCGGGGAGGATCGAGCTTCGGCGGGTCGGGGACGGGAGCCGGGTCGAGCGGGAGATCGAGACGGTCACGGAGACGATGGAGGAGGCACAGAAAGGTGGGTACGCGCACTTCATGCTCAAGGAGATCCACGAGCAGCCAAGGCGGGCGGGAGAGATGCTTCACCTGTTTGACGCCTCCCCGTATGTGACTGCGATGGTGGAGCGGATGAAGACGGCGCGG
>JAGUVP010000118.1 GCA_020062805.1 Candidatus Bipolaricaulis sp. | reverse complement strand
TGTTGTAGCGTCGGGGCTTGTCCCCGACGGCCTGAAAGGCGGTTCGGCGGTTGACGGTTCGACGGTTGCGTGAGAAGGGCCGTCGCACGCACGGTGCGACGCTACAAAGGCCGTGGCGTGGGACCCTGTGCCCGACGTACGGTGGAGGCGCGGGAGGAGGATCGCCTGCCTGCCGCGCCCGCGGCGCAGGCAGGGGGTGAAGGGGACCTCAGACCCGCGACGCCAGTACGCCCAGCCGCTCGTCGAACGTAACCAAGGGAAGCCCCAGCGAGCGGGCCAGAAAGAGGTAGCTCGCGTCGTAGGTGCTTACCTCCTCCTGCAGGGCCAACCGCAGCGTCGCCACTTGGTCCACGGCCAGCCAGTGGATGTCCAGGGCCAGCCCCAGCTCCAAGGCGCGGGCGATGACCTCGACCTGCTCTGGGTGTCGCTGAGCTTTCTTTCGGGCCACGCTCGCAAGTTCGTACGCGAGGAGCGATGGGGCGTAGAGGTCTGCCCCGTGCAGCAGCTTGACTGCCTCGCTTGCCCGCGGCTCCCCGAACACGACTGCGGCCGCGACCGAAGCGTCTACGACCCTACCTGCCATCGCGGTCCTCGCGAACCATGTCCACCGCCTCGGCTTCTGTGAGAAGGCCCGTGTCGCTCACGCGACGGTGGACCTCCTCGATCGTCAGGCGCCGCGAGGCGAGGACCTCTTCGAGGATAGAGACCAGTTCTCCTTGCAGGGACCGGTGGTGGCGTAGTGCCCTCTCCCGAAGCCTCTCCACCAGCGTGTCGGGAACGTTCTTGATCGACAGGTTGACAGCCATTGGCCCTCCTTGGTTCCGTAGTGACTCCATTATGGAGCATTCATCCTCCACGGGTCAACTACCTGCACAGCCCATCGCGCAGGGAAGCGCGAATGGCAGGCTTCTGTCGCCCTATCCCCCGTCCGCGGCCCCTCCGGCCTGCGTAGCGTCGGGGTTCATCCCCGACGCCGACGTCGGACACAGGGTCCGACGCTACAGAACCGCGGTGTTGTAGCGTCGGGGCTTGTCCCCGACGGCCTGAAAGGCGGTTCGGCGGTTGCGTGAAGGACCGTCGCACACAAGGTGCGACGCTACAAGACCCGTGACGTGGGACACAGGGCGACGCTACGGCGGGAAGCGCGGGAGAGGGGGGTTCATCACCTTCCCCCGTGAGACCGATCGGGCTTGCCGGATCCAGGCGACCTGCTACCATTCAACCTCGAGGGATTGCGGCATGCACAGACGCTTCTTGGTAACGGTGATCGTCGAGCCCGACGATGGGAAGTACCACGCGTACTGCCCGGGTCTACGCGGCGTCCACGCCGACGGGGAGACCCCGGAGGAGGCTATGGCCAACGCCCGCGATGGGGCGCTCGGCACGTTGCGCACGCGCCTCCGCCACGGAGACCCCATCGAAGAAAGCCCTGATCTCCGGATCATCGAGAGCGACTTGGAGCAGCCAAGTTCAGCTGTTCACGGCGAACGGGTCGTCCTCTCGGCGTGAGCTTCTCCCCTCAAATCTGGGGGCAGATCCGAGGTCTGACGGCCGACGAGTTGGTTCGGGGGCTGGAGCGCGACGGCTGGCGGAGGGCCGATACTTCAGGTGCAAGCTTCGTCTACCGGCACCCTGATGGCCGCACGGTTTCTGTTCACTACCACCCACGGAAGACGTACGGACCCAAGCTCCTCCGGAGCCTGCTCATGGACATCGGCTGGAGCGAAGAGGACCTCCGCCGGCTGAAGCTCGTGAGATGAGGAGTCTGCGTTCTTCGTCTCCCAGCCAATCCTTCGTAGCGTCGGGGTTCGTCCCCGACGCCGGCGTCGGACACAGGGTCCGACGCTACGGACCACGGACCTCGGACTCCGGACATGCGTAGCGTCGGGCTTCATGCCCGACGGCCGTCCGTTCGTCGCCGACGATCTCCCGTCGCACGCCTGCCTGCAGCAGGCAGGCAAGGTGCGACGCTACAAAACCCGTGACGTAGGACACGGGGGCCGACGCCACGGAGGAAGGCGCGGGAGAGGGGGGTTCGTCACCTTCCCCCCTCTCATCTTCCGTACATGGAAGCCATATCTGTGTACCATACTCAGACGGAGGTGGTAGGGATGGCAAGGACCACCGAGATGCGGAAGAAGGTCACCCTGACGCTTCCGGCCGACCTGATGGCCGAAGTACAGGCGTTGGTAGCAGAAGGAAGGGCTGCCTCACAGAGCGCGTTCGTGGCCGATGCCCTGGCTCAGACGATGAGACAGGTTCAGGCGGCCAGACTTAGAGAGGAATTCCGCTGTGCAGCCGCCGACCCTCTCTTCCTGCGCGACGTTGAGGAGATCGAGCAAGCCTTCTTGGCCGCTGATGGCGAAGCGACCCGGATGATCCCGTGAAGTCCTCTAACCCTTTTCAGTGGCGGCTGTTTCGCGCCAAGCTCGATCCCGTGGTGGGAAGCGAGCAGGCCGGAGAACGCCCCGTGCTGGTGGTGTCCTGTGAGGCGGCCAACGAGGTACTGCCCATCGTGACGGTGCTCCCTCTGACCATGCTCAAACCCGGACGACGCATCTACCCAAGCGAGGTGCTGCTTGAGGCAGGAGTGGCGGGCCAGCCTTGGGATTCGATCGTTCTCGCGCACCAGATCCGCACGATCTCGAAGGCGCGCCTTGGACCGCCCTATGGCGACGTTGTGGACGAAACGATCCGGGAGCAGGCGCGCGCGGCGATCCGTATCCATCTGGATCTGTGACGGGAGCGTGTTTGCCACGCACATCCTGCGCAGCCGGGGGGATCGCCGAAACATCCGTCGGACACAGGGTCCGACGCTACGGACCACGGACTCCGGACATGCGTAGCGTCGGGCTTCATGCCCGACGTCCGTCCGTTCGCACCGACGATCTCGCGTCGCACGCCTGCCTGCAGCAGGCAGACACGGTGCGACGCTACAAAACCCGTGGCGTGGGACCCTGTGCCCGACGTACGGTGGAAGGCGCGGTGAGGGGGACCAGAAAGGCCCCGGCTAAGTTCGGCCGGGGCCCTCTGCGCAAGCTCGCGGTGTCTACCGGCAGCCCTTTTCCTCCTCCAGGTACTCGATGTCCCAGGTGACCACGCTGCAGTCGGGCCACACGCCGCGCCCCGTGCACACGCCGACCCGGAAGTTCGCCGAGGGCAGAAGCGCCGTGGATCCGGGTCGAGCCGACAAGACGAGCGGGTTCCCGCCTCCCGGCGGGTTCACCTTGCACTGCCTCAGGAACACGATGAGGGCCGCTCCGCTCGCCGGCTTCGCCACGCCGTCGCCGTCGGTGTCGAGGTACAGGATGAGGTTCATCACCGTGGCGCCCGTCAGATCGAACGCGAGGTCGGCCCATCCGGAGGCGATCGTCCCCGTCCACACAAGGCGGGTGATCCCGCCCGACGTGGTCACGGTCGGGGTCGGCCCAGCGGGGGTGAACACGCGGTTCGCGAACGTCCCCCGGGTTTCGAGGGTGATCTCGAACGGTCGCGGGCTCGGCCAGCTGGCGCTGCCCGCCACCGTGACGTGCCACTTGTTCTCCGCGTCGCCCCACACGTAGATCCCCGGCTTGTCGATCGTCGGCATCCCGGGCAGGGTCGCCGGCGGAGGACCGACCTGGATCGTGCGCGTGGTCGTCCCCGTCGCGCCGAGGTTGTCGGTGACGGTGAGGGTCACGGTGTACGTTCCCGCTGAAGCGTAGGCCTTGGTGGCGGTGACGCCGGTCCCCGTGGTGCCATCTCCGAAGTTCCAGCTGTACGCGGTGATGGCGCCGTCGGGATCGGACGATGCTGAGGCGTTGAACGCGACGTTCTGCCCTGGATCGGGGTTCGCCGGACTGAACGTGAAGCTGGCCACGGGCGGCTGGTTCGGCGTGCCCACGACCACGGTGCGCGTCGTGGTGGCCGTGGCGCCGCGGTTGTCGGTCACGGTGAGGGCCACGGTGTAGGTGCCTCCGGAGCTGTACCGCTTCTGGATCTGGGACCCGGTGCCGGTCGCGCCGTCGCCGAAGTTCCACGCCCAGGCGGTGATCGTGCCGTCGGGATCGCTCGACCCGCGCCCGTCGAAGCTGATCCACTGGTTCACCAGCGGATTCGTGGGGGAGAAGGTGAACGACGCCGTCGGCGGTTGGTTCGTCGGAAGGACGATCGTGAACGGAGCACTGGCTTCTGCCCATGACCCGCTGGGCACGTTGCTGCTCAGCCAGGCACGCACCTGCGACAGGAAGAACGCGCCATTGGCATGGAGGATCGGGAACCCGGTCCCGAATGAAGTCGGGAAGTAGGGAATCGCCCGATCGGCGGCGAACCCCACGATCTGCTCGGGGCCCGCTGGCTCGGACGTGGTGTAGGAGTACGCCGCGGTGCGCGGAAGTTGGGTCGTCCCCGCGGGAAGCTGCGGGCTCGTCTCCCACCGGTTGGGGAAGATGAACACCGCCCGCCCCGCTGCGTCAAGCTCGACCAGGTACACGTAGCTCGACCGGGACAGGGTCACCGTGATCCGCACCGGCTCGCCCACGGTGTAGGTGGACTTGTCGGTGGCCACGCTGAACCCGAGCGGCGTGGTCACGATGATCATCACCTGCCGGGTGTTGTTCGTCTCGTCCGACTCGGTGACCTGGTTGTGCACGTCCGCCGTCGCGGTGAACGTCTCGGGACTGGTGGACAGCGGCAACG
>JAGUVP010000111.1 GCA_020062805.1 Candidatus Bipolaricaulis sp. | reverse complement strand
TTTCCGGGCCGTTGAAGCCGAGCCTGCAGATGAACCTCGCCGTGGCGGGCGTGCTGGGGCTGTTCCTGGGGGTCCTGCTCGTGTTCTTCGTCCAGGGGATGCGAAGGGATCCGGCACCGGGCGCCGATCGTCTGACCTCATCGCCCAACACCGAGTCGAGCCCCCCCGCCAGGAGTAGCGGGTAGGGAGTCGCCCGTTGGTGGCGAGGGATCGCCGTTGCGAGAAAGCGGCGAACGGGTACATACTACCGATCCACGCGATGGTCTCCGAGGAGGGCTGATGGCGATCCAGGATGCGCTTCTGAAGAAGGTTCGGGACCGCACTGCGGTGGTGGGCGTGGTCGGCCTGGGGTACGTCGGCCTTCCGTTCGCGGTGGAGAAGGCCAAGGTGGGGTTCCGGGTACTCGGGATTGAGCAGAACCCAGCGCGAGCAGCGCGGGTCAATGCCGGGGAGAACTACATCGGCGACGTCCGGGACGAGGATCTCCGCGATCTCGTTTCCCGCGGCCTGATCCACGCCGAGACTGGCTTCGCCCGCGTTCCGGAGATGGACGTGATCGTGATCTGCGTGCCCACGCCGCTGACCAAGAACCTGACCCCGGACCTCACGTACGTGGAGAGCGTCACGCGGGAGGTTGCCCGCAAGCTCCGGCCCGGACAGCTGATCAGCCTGGAGTCCACCACCTACCCCGGGACCACCGAGGAGGTCATGCTGCCCATCCTCGCCTCATCGGGGTTGCGGGTGGACGAGGACTTCTTTCTCGTGCACTCCCCCGAGCGCGTGGACCCGGGCAACAAGCGCTACACCACGAAGAACACCACCAAGGTGGTCGGTGGGGTGGGGCCTGCGTCGCTCGAGGTGGGCCAGACGTTCTACGCCCAGACGATCGAGAACGTCGTTCCGCTCAGTAGCGCCAAGGCCGCGGAGCTGGTCAAGGTGTTCGAGAACACGTTTCGCGCGGTGAACATCGCCCTGGTGAACGAGCTGACGCTTCTCTGCGACCGTATGGGCCTGAACGTGTGGGAGGTGTTGGGCGCAGCGTTCACCAAGCCGTTCGGGATCATGCCGTTCTGGCCTGGGCCGGGCGTGGGAGGTCACTGCATCCCCCTCGATCCCCACTACCTGGAGTGGAAAGCCAAGGAGCTCAACTTCAACACCCACTTCATCGCCCTCGCCGGGGAGATCAACCGCCGGATGCCGGAGTTCGTGCGGGAGAAGGTCCATCGCGTCCTCAACCAACGGGGCGTGGCCCCGTCGCGGGCGAAGGTCCTCGCCCTGGGCGTGGCGTACAAGAAGGACCTCGACGACTTCCGAGAGTCCCCGGCCCTGTCGGTGATTCACCTGCTCCGCGCGGACGGGGCCGAGGTTGTGTATCACGATCCCCATGTGCCGGCGTTCCGTGATGGCGGGCTGGGCATGGAGAGCGTCCCCCTAACGGCCGACCTCATTGCGGCGCAGGATCTGGTCGTGATCCTCACCGATCACACCAGCATCGACTACGCCTGGGTGGCGAAGCACGCCAACCACGTGCTCGACACCCGCAACGCGACCCGCCAGGTACGAGAGAACCGCGATAGGATAACCCTGCTATGAGCGTCGGTCTGATCGGATCCGGGGGATGGGGAAAGAACCTCGCGCGCACGCTCCACGAGCTGAAGGCCCTGGGGGGGATCGCCGAGGTCCGGCCCAACCTCCGCGAGCAGCTGCAGGGCGTTTATCCCGATGTGCCCCTCTACGCCGACCACCGCGTCCTCATGGCATCCGAACTGCCGGCGGTCGCCATCGCCACCCCGGCCGCCACCCACTTTGCCCTCGCCCAGGAAGCCCTCCTCGCCGGCAAGCACGTGTTCGTCGAGAAGCCGCTCGCCCTGTCGAGCCGGGAAGCCGAGGAACTCGCCGCGTTGGCCGAGCGAGAAGGAAGGGTGTTGATGGTCGGACACCTCCTTCTCTACCAGCCCGCCGTGCGGTGGATCAAAGAGCACTTGGACTCCGGCAGGCTCGGCGAGCTGTGGAGCCTGCATCAGGAACGGCTGAACCTGGGAACCGTCCGCACGGTGGAGAACGCCCTGTGGAGCTTGGGGGTTCACGATGTCGCGGTGCTGCTTCACCTCGTCGGGCAGGCACCCGAGCGCACCCAGGCTGCCGGCCAGATCGCGCTGCAACCCGGCATTGCCGACGACGCCTACCTCCATCTTGCGTTCCCAGGCGGCGTCCGGGCCCACGTGCACGTGTCGTGGCTGTGGCCCGAGAAGCGCCGCCGCCTGACCGTGGTCGGGTCAGAGAGGATGCTCGTTTACGACGAGGGAACGCAGACCGTCACCCTGCATCGCAAGCGCATCGGCGATGGGCTGAAGCCCGTGGACGAGGGCGAGGAGGTCGTGTTCCAGGGCGCGGCGCAACCCCTCACACTGGAGCTGGAGCATTTCCTGACCTGCATTCGGGATCGTCGCCGCCCCTTGAGCGACGGACGGAGCGCGGTAGAAGTCGTGCGCGTGTTGGAGGAAGCCACGCGGCAGATGGAGGGACGATGAGCGAGTACTTCGCGCACGAGTCGGCCTATGTGGACGAAGGCGCCAGGATTGGGAAGGGTACGAAGATCTGGCACTTCAGCCACGTTATGCCCGGAGCCGTGATCGGCGAGTCGTGCAGCCTGGGCCAAAACGTGCTCGTCGCCAATGGCGTCACGATCGGGAACCACGTGAAGATCCAGAACAACGTATCGATCTATGAGGGTGTGATGTTGGAGGACTACGTGTTCTGCGGCCCGAGCATGGTGTTCACCAACGTGCGCACGCCCCGCTCCGCGTTCCCGCGCAACCGGCCCGAGGACTACGTGGCCACAGTAGTCAAGCACGGCGCGTCCATCGGCGCCAACGCCACGATCGTGTGCGGAGTGACGATCGGAGAGTGCGCGTTCGTGGGCGCGGGCGCGGTCGTGACCGAGAGCGT
>JAGUVP010000052.1 GCA_020062805.1 Candidatus Bipolaricaulis sp. | reverse complement strand
TCATGAGCGCTGCGGCAACGTCACCGTCCGGGATGAGCCGGATTCGGGCCTTGCAGCGGCGGACGTCGGCGATGAGCCTCTCGTGGCGGGGGCGGTCGAGGATGATCACCGTCAGATCGTCCACCCGATCTCCCTTGGCGCGGGCGATCGCGTGGAGGTTCGCCTCCACCGGTGCGGTGATGTCCACCTTGCCCTTGGCCGCCGATCCCACGGCGAGCTTGTTCATGTACACGAACGGCCCGGGATCGAACATCGTCCCCCGCGGGGCAATGGCCACCGTCGAGATCGCGTTCAGGTTTCCGGTGGCGAGGGGGCGCGTTCCGTCAATGGGGTCCACCGCGATGTCCACCTGCGGTGGGGCTCCGGTACCGACCCGTTCGCCGTTGTAGAGCATGGGGGCCTGGTCTTTCTCCCCCTCCCCGATGACGACCACCCCGTCCATCTCGACGCTGGCGAGCATGAACCGCATCGCCTCGACGGCGGCCTGGTCGGCGGCGACCTTGTCCCCACGGCCCATGAACCGTCCGGCGGCCAGGGCTGCAGATTCCGTTACCCGGACGAGCTCCAAGGCCAAGTTGCGCGTGGGCGTGGTCACGATGGTCTCACCGCGCTACTGTAGCGACCTCCCTCCCTGCCGCCAACCTGGCGTTCCCAGCGGCCCCGATCGCCTGAGGCACCCATGAAGCGCCCCGGGAAGCCTCGCGAGGTCGCGGATCGAGTTCAGCCTGTAACTTCCTCAATCTCCTGGCTGTCTCAGCGACCACGCGGGCTAGCGAGCGTCCCAGGTGACGATCGCGAGGTCGTCGAGACCGGGAACGATGAACTGAACGTGGGAAGAGGTCGGCCAGCGCACGGTGCTCCGGGGGTCGTTGTGAAGGCGAAGCACGGGTCGAAGCTGCGTCTGCCCGTCTTCATCGGTTACCCACATCCCCGCTGCGGATGGCGGGGCAACCGGTCCCCCGGGTACGGAATCGGGAGGGTTGCGCAGTTCGCCAATCCAGAACAGAGTTACCGGTGCGACTGCTGGGTCGCTCATGTCGAGGATCTGGAAGTCGTATCCCCAACCTGGGTTGAGCACGAGGTGCATTCGGCCTGCCGAGAGGTCGTAGCCGACGACGACCGCGTAGTGGTTGGGGAAGATCCCCCCGCTGCCTCGCCAGTCGAACAGGATCACGTGGGGCACGCTTTGGCGGACGAGGTCCACCGACCGCGTGAACACGGCGCTCAGGCTCCCGCTCAGCGTTCCCATCGCCGCGCCGCTGGGGTAGCGGGTTTCGATGTACGCCTGCAGGCCGGGGGTGAACGACCATGGCCAGGTCAGACCTTGCCGCACGCCGTCCCAGGTCACAGTGGCCGTCCCCATGAGGCGGTGGATCTCCCGGATGGCCCCGTGGGGATCCTCCCCAACGAGCCGGTAGCCGTGGCGACGGTCGTGGTAGAGAAGGAGCAACCGCGCTGCCTCCGGCCCGCAGCCGGCAGGGATCTGCGTCCCGTCCGCGCCCGAGAGCCACGTCGGTCCCAGGGGCGGGATTCCCGTCAGGAGCATGCGCTCCGGGGGGGGCGCTGTTCCGGCAGCGAAAGCGCCCCCGCCGATGATGGAGGTCAGGGCGATCAGAACTCGAAGGAGGACCTTACCGCTCATGCTCTCTGTCTCCTGGGGGTCCCCACGTTCCTAAGCGCGCTCCTTGGGCTTGGTTGGGCGTGGACAACGATCCGCTTCTACCTTAGCGCTATACGATCTAGCCTTCCAGAGTCTGTCTTCTCTTGTTGGCGTACATCTCGGCATCCGCGACCTCGAGAAGCTCGCGGATCGTGCAGGGGTGATCTGGATTCCAGGTTGCCCATCCCATGTCCATCGCAATCGGGATCTCGGGGAGATGCTCGCGGTTCCACATCTCGATCGCCGTGGTCAGTCGTTGCACCACGGCGTCCATCGGAGCTGCCGTTTCGGGGAGGACGATCAGAAACTCGTCTCCTCCATAGCGGACGACCCAGTCGCTTTCGCGCAGCGTTTGCCGAACGAGGCGAGCAATGGAGTGCAGGACCTCGTCTCCCCGGGTGTGCCCGAGCTGATCGTTCACTCGCTTGAACCCGCGGAGGTCGGTCAAGAGGAGGGTGAACGAGCGCTTGTAGCGTTGGGAACGCTTGAGTTCAGTGAAGATGGTCTCGTCGAAGTAGTGCCGGTTGAGGAGCCCGGTGAGAGGGTCATGCATCGCTTTCTCGCGCAGAAGTTTCTCGGTGTGGACTTGCTCACTGATATCGAACAGATCCACCAGATGGGCCTGGCGCTGCTGGTACTCCAGGGGGTAGGAGCGTACGAGGAGCCACAACGGGCTCGAGTCCTTGCGAATGCCGCGGGCTCTGACTCCCGCTCGTTGAGCGCCATCACGCGGCTTCAGGATCGCCGCCCGCTCGTCAGGGTGGATGAGCTGCCACCACGGGCGCATCGCCAGCAGCTCCTCCCGGGAGTAGCCGAAGAGGTCCACAACCCGTCCGTTCACGTAGGAGAGGCTCTCCCCTTCGGTCACGAGGAACCCGGCCATGCAGTGTTCCGCCAGAATGCGGAACACCGACTGATCCGGATCGAGATGCCCCTTCCTCTCAGCGCGACCGAGGAGGACCCAGGCCATCCGTGCCGTTTCTCCCAGCGCGCGAAGCGTAGACGGACTTGGGCGGGCTCCGTCGCGGGGATCGTCCACAGCGATGGCTCCGATGATCCGCCCACCCTCCTCGATCGGTGTGAGGAGCACATCATCTTGGTGCCATCCTCCGAGCGCGATGAACCGACGGCGGCTCCTCACGAGGGGGGAGATCGCCCCGGATTCCGATCCGGCGGGGATGTAGTAGGAACAACCGAGTTGGTGGCACGGAGAGAACCGGGCTGCCGCGACCGTGCCTCTGTCTTCGAGGAAGCGGCGGAGGATCGCTTCATCGTCAGGTGCAAGGCCGCGGGCTGCGTACGCCACGACATGGGAGCAGCTTTCCGGTCCCGTTAGAGGTTGTTCATAGACGCTGACGACGGCTCTCCGAAACGGTGTTCGTTGCAACACTGCATCGGCGATGAACCCAAGCACGGCGGGCAGCGATCCGTTCGTCGGGGCTTCGTTCCACAACGGGGATACGCCTCCGTGCACCGGTCGTTCCGTTACGGGTGTGTCTCCACCCACGGCGTGCCAAGTTTAAGGCGAGATATAGGGGTGTGCCAGTCGAAGGTGGAACGCCTTACATGCGGGTCTCCACGAGGAGAGCACACGAGGTAGGCCACATGATTAGGACGAATGTCCCGTGGCGGATTGAACCGATGCCTTGGGGAGGAGGTCCTTTTGTCCTAGGGTCTCCGTGAACTCAACGTTGAGGGGGTGCCGCGGTGGAACTTCACGAGTGGTTGTCGGTGTACCAGGCAGCGAGTGTGGCGGCGGCCAACAAGGAGCGCACGTACTGGAGCTTGAGCGGGACGTGTCTGGTGGCCAGCGTTCTGCTTCTCATCCTGGGCGTCGCGCTCGGGATCGGTGTCCTCGACGATGTCTACAACGGGTACGTCACGCCGCCAGGCCTGCGGTGTCTGACCACGGTGGTGGCGGCGTTCGGGGCTCTGATCAGCGTGTACTGGCTCTCCATCCGACACCGGTTGTCGCGCGAGGTCACCCACTGGCAGGGACTTCTCAGGCAGATCGAGGGGGAGTTCGCCGGGGCGGAGTTCCACCGTAGCGCCCTCCGTCTCCTCATGGGACAGGCGGTCCGCGTCCCCACGGTCACGCCGCACTTCGACGAGTGGTACCCGGGAGCCACGCGCCTGGGGTGGTTCTCACGCGCCCTGGCGAGCCTTTCGGTGGTCCTCCTCCCCACGGCGTTCCTCGGTGCCTGGATTGCCCTCGGAATCCTGCCGTGGGCCGTGCGGTAGCCGGACAGCTCAGGGTCCGTCCCAGCCGAATCGAGCGAGGTCGGTCCGCCCATCGGGACTGAAGGCCACGCCCTCCGCTTCGAGGAGACGCTGTTGTTCCTCTCCCACACTGCACTTGCCTTGCGCGTTGATCACCCGCTGCCACGGGACGGGGGGCTCCACCCTCGTTGACCTCAGTGCAGCCAACGCATATCCCACCGTGCGGGCCCCGCAGCCGGCCCACGCCCCGATGTCCCCGTACGTGGCCACCTTCCCGCGGGGGATCTGGCGGACGAGATCGTAGATCCTGCCGTAGAGCGCGCTCACTTTTGCCACCACGAACGCGCAGCGGGGACGGACAGCGCGGGCTTCCGAACCTCGCTCGGCGCGTCCACGCCCAGGTGTCGGAACGCCCGCCAGTTGAGGTACACCGCCGCCGCGTACAGGACTGCCGTGCACGGGAAGAGGTACGAGAACCCGAGCGCCACCTGGAGGTACCCCGAGGCGAGCGACCCGAGCGCCCATCCCGCGTTCCACGCCACCATGAGGATCCCGTTCATCCCGCTCCGCATCCCCGGGGGAAAGAGCTCCATCACGAGGAGAGAGAATACCGGACCGGCGAGGTTCATGAGCGGGGTGCGGACGAGGTACCCCATCGCGGCCCAGGTGAGCGTCGGTCCGAACCCCCACAGGAGCAGGAACGGGAGCGACAGACCTTGGGAGAGGACCACCGTCCTCCCGCGGCCGATGCGCGCGGCGAGGGCGGGCGCGGCAAAGCTCCCCAGGCCCATCAGGAGCGCGTTGATCGCGAACAGCGTGCCCAGCGCGGGGTCGGAGGCCGAAAACTTGAGCCGGAAGAAGATGTTCGCGAACGGGATCACGAGTCCAGCTCCTAGACCGATCGTCGTCTGAATCGTCACCAGCCGTAGGACGAGGGAGCGTCGGGCGAGCACGTCCCCGAGCCGCGGTCGCTCCCAGCGTCCGGACCCGGTGATCCGCGAGATGGGAACCATCGCCACGAGGTAGAGGGCGAACGTGCAGAGCAGCGCCGCGCGGTAGGCGAGGACTCCCTCTGAAGGGAGGTCGAACGCCTGGGCGAACAGGCCGGGGAGAATTCCGCCCAGCGCGGACCCCGCCATTCCCGAGAGGATGCTCGCCCCGGCCTGGAACCCGAACAGGTGCGCCCGATCCCGGTCTCCCACTGCGGCAGCGAGGAACGGGGCCCCCACGACCCCGGCCAGGGTCGCCCCCACGCCGGCGAGGATCCGCGCCC
>JAGUVP010000267.1 GCA_020062805.1 Candidatus Bipolaricaulis sp. | reverse complement strand
GTACTCCGTTCATGTTCCCACCTCCTCAACAATGTGAATCTCGTCGGCGGTGAGGCCGTAGAGGGCGTAGACGAGTTGGTCAATCTGGTGGTCGGTGGCGGCGATCTGGCGCTGGAGCACGGTCTTCTCGTGAGCAGTCTTCGCGGTGGGGAGTCTGAGAAAGACGGCGGCGAGATCGCCCCCGCAGGCAGTCCCGTCGGGGGCAAGATCGATGTTCAGCTCATCGCTGATGCGAAGGGTCCCGGCCTCGGCTCGTTTCTCCCGTAACCGGATGTACGCGACGTTCTGCCGCGAGTCGTACGTGATCCTCATCCCGCATCACCCATGCTCCGCGGGCATCTAACTGCTCGCAGGGTTCGGGACAAGAATCCGGCACAGCTATGCACGGAACAAGATCTGACCCCGACGACGACAGAGCAGCTACCCGACGGAAACAGAGAGGCCAGGATTGCCTGATCTTGCCTGTCGGCATCAACTTCAACATACCACTGCCCCATAAGCATCACCTCCCAGAATCTGGATCGACCAGACCAGCAACTGGGTCAACTTAACAATCCGGTCTCTGGTGCGCCAGGCGTCTGTCACATGTCCGCCTAGACTGCCCGGGGGACGCGCTGCTGTTCTTGTTGAGTCTCCCGCCAGATAGCCACAGCACACTTCCCTTCATACCCCTGTAAGTTCTGGCCAGGGGCATATTCCTGCTTTGCAGGCGTCAACATGCGGACATGGCGCGGGAATACAGGGGACACGATCTCCGCCCGGAAGATGTATGCGACGCTCACCACACCATGCGCTTTGCGTCTATGGCTAGAAAAGGAGGATGCCGCCGCCAGTATCGATAGACCAGACGTCTTATCTCAGCGGCGCCAAAACCCGCTTCTGTGAGTAGCCACAGATCCAGCAAGAGCTTGAGCCGTTCACAGATCGTCAGAACCTGATCAACAGAGAAGTGCTCTGCATCCTCTTTCTGGTGCGCAAGGTTGTTGCGGATGGTGACCGCTTCCTGGACCCATCTCCTATTGCGTGCCACTTTTCGCATGATCGTGTCCCATTTCTTGCTGAGTTCCGAAAGCCGCTTGTCCAATCTAGGTTCGTTAGAGTGTCTGAGCTGTCCCCTCAACCACGTCTTGTGGCGTTCGGGTACTGCCGCCAAGATGTCCTTGATGCGGGCGGCGTGCTCTTCCTCGGGAGCCTCCAGCTTGCTCAGTCTCCTCCGGTGATACCCTTCAACAGCTTGGATTAGGCTCAGGAAACGATGCTCAAGCTGTATGCGCTGCTCGTAGAGGCGACTGAAGTAGAGGCTGAGGATCGGGAGCATGGAGTGCCATGATCTCTCCCAACACTGAAGGTGAGTGGACAGATGTCCGCGAACATCGGCGAGCACGAATAGCATGTCGTGAGGCGGTGTCAGAAGACGGGCTGGGCTGGCCGGGGCTGGGGTGTAGTAGACAACGTCAACTGGGTCTGCTACCACTGGCTCTACGCTCTCGTGAATATGTGGTCGCACCCAAAGATCCGTAACGTACACGGGTTGCTGCACAGCCAGGCTGATGAAGGAAGAGACTATGTCTGCCTTCTCGATCATCTCCTCAAAGGGACATGGTGATGGAGATGTCAACACAATGCATGTCTTCGTGACCACGTTGATGCCCCGCTGCGGTACGGCAACTGACGGTCCGCTGATCTCCAACCCAGCTCTGAACCTCCACCCGTCAAGAAGCTCGCCATTGATGGGTTCCGGTCTTTGATAGACGATTCTCTGAGTCCTCGTTGTGGGATTGTACTTCGTCCGATTGCGATCTAGGGCGAACATGTCAGCCCATTCATCAAGATGCGACAGCCGAGCGGAGAACTCATGAACCTGCAGTTCCTCCTTTGTTGCACAGTGCACTCCTATAAGAACCGCAAAGGCTTCGATCCAGGTCTCCCTGGCATCGTGCTCGAGATCAACCGTGGCGGGAGTTTCCCGGCATCTGTAGAGGGTGATCCTTCCTACACCTGCTACCTTTCCCAAGATGAACGGTACCGGCCGCGGGGGCGCAAGAGACCCAAGCGCCTGAACATCCTCTTTGCGTTCCCTGAATGATCCGGCCAGCCTTAGCTTCGGTCTCTCCCCTGGAGAATAGGTGATTGTGCCGCCTATCCTGTTCGAGGCTCTGTCAGGAAGCCAGAACTCCCCGATGTGCTCGAATGGTGTGTCTACAGGACACAAGCAGATCGCCCCCTATCACAAGTTCCGTCACAGAACCGTGCTCCCCTCCCTGGATTCGTAAGCGTTAGTATGTCAGTGATCACTTACTCTTCCCTCCACGATCGTGATCTCGTCGGGGGTGAGCCCGTAGAGGTCGTAGACGAGTTGGTTGATCTGGTGATCGGTGGCGGTGATCTGGCGCTGGAGCATGGTCTTCTCGTGGGCGGTCTTGGCGGCGGCGAGTTGCTGGGCAAGCGCAGAGCGGAGCTTACCTATGCGGTTGAGTTCCGGGCAATCCGAGCAACCAGAATCTGCATCTGGTACAGGAAAGACACGTAGGTGCTTGATCTTGAGCTCTGCAAAGACACGTCCCTGACGCGGCTCGATGGTTCGGAAGTACCACGTCATGAAGGTGCTGTTCAGGAGGGCACATAGCCCGTGTAGATCGAGAACATGTGGCTGGCACGGGAATACCACGAAGAAGTTGTTGCTCGCGTATCTGCCGAACTCGTCGACAGCTGCCAGCACGTAGTCACCTGTTCGCCGCACCAGGACCTTCTCACGCTTGTGCCATTCGGGTCTTCCCGCATTCGCGTATCGCGCAGGGGATTTCTTGGCGGGCAAGGCGCTCAGACAG
>JAGUVP010000100.1 GCA_020062805.1 Candidatus Bipolaricaulis sp. | reverse complement strand
TTCGTGCTCTCCCTGTTCGTGACCGTGTACGCCCTGCGCGTGTACGGGGTCACGGGGAAGCTCGGCGAGGTGCTCCTCGCGCTGAGTGGGGGATCGGTTCCCCTGCTCGGCGTCCTCTACGGGGCAGGCTCCGCCCTCGCCGCGAACGTCCTCAACAACATCCCGATGACCCTCGCCTTCGCCTCGGCTACCGGGGGGCTGAGCGGGGCGCCGCTCCTCGCCGCCGCGCTGGGGACGGCGATTGGATCGAACCTCGGGGCGAACCTGACCCCGATCGGGGCCCTGGCGGGGATCATGTGGATGACGATCCTCGCAGGCAAAGAGGTGCGGATCACGTTCCCCGAGTTCGTGAAGTACGGCCTGCTCGTCACCCCGGCAAGCCTGCTCGCCTGCCTGGCCGTCCTCGCCCTCCAGCTCATGGTTGGGATGTGAAGGGGGCTCTTCGCGAACGCACGGAACAAGACCCGACTCCTCATGCAAACGGTCTGGTTCAGCGGCGGGCCGCGCAACGAACCGTCCGCTGCAACCGGTTGTTAGCCAGTCCCTCGCAACGCCGCCCACGCCGCGGCCCACGGAATGCCCGATGCTGCAAGCAGTGCGTGGAAGGCCATGAACAGCCACGGCACGACTCCTTCCACGTGCGTGAATGGGAGGTACAGCTTCGGGTTCTTGCCCCGTTCGACGCTCTCCCACTCGGCGTCGCAGGGCCGCAGGGGTAGCTGACGCTCGATGGTGTGGATGACCTTGAACTTCGCCGAGTTCAGGTCGCGGTACGATCGGATTATCCGATGCCAGAGGTAGCAGAGTACGCCGGCCGCGACTGGCACGAGCACCTCAATCGCCCGCGGCGAAGCGGTGTCACTCCCGAACGCATCCTTGGCAAGCAACGCGATCAATGCAGTGTTCACAGCGAGAAAGAAGGAATTCGCCTTCTCGCGCCGCTCACTGATTCGGTCGGCCATCTCAAGGTATGTCTTGTAGATCTCGAGAGCATGGTCTCGATACTGGGGCCCATAGTGTTCAGGATCCACGCCTTCCAGCGCCCCCGCGAGCTTGTCCTGAGCCATAGGTGCCTCGGTCACGGATCCAGCTCCCGGATTGCGGACACGATCGAGTTAGTGTTCCACCCCACCAATCTGTCCGCAGCATCGGAGACAACGGATGACACCTGCTCGTTCGCCCACGGGCGGATCGCGACGATTGGCTTGCTGAAGTCCTTCTTGGCGATCTGGATCTCCCTCTGAATCCACTTGCTGTAGGTCGCGTACTTCCCGGCCATGATGAGGACAACATCGCAGAACACCATCTGATTCCTGATGGCCTTGTAGAGCGCATCGAGGTTCGGCGCATTGTGAACGGGGTGATCCTTGGGCACCGAGTAGTTCTTGTACTGAAAGCTGGGAGCGGCATCGAGTAGCGCTACAAGCTTCTCGTATGCGTCGCTGTACGACCAGGAATGGCTGATGAAAAGGCTTCTCGACTTCAAGTGTGGCATTGGCACCTCCTTGTCTGGGTAACGCTCAGCATCAGCGGCGGCGCGCAGCGGCGTCCGCTGCATGCTGTTGTTGGGCCGCTTACTTCGCATCGTCGTCGTCCGACTCAGCCGGGTACGCGGCGCCGGAGAGAGGCGAGTGCTCCGACAACTCCCTCTCGGCGTCGGGGTCGGGCATAAGGGCGAAGTAGGCGTCGCCCCGTGCGACAAACCCGTCGATTTCACCCTCGTACACTTCGTTCAGTACGAGTTTGCAGCCGGTCCGAGTAATGCTGTCCATCGCCGCGTAGTCCCAGGATCGCTTGCATGGCCAGGCTTTGACTAGCTTCGCGGTTGGCGCAGCGGTCCGATGCTCAGCCAGTCGCTTGTCAACGTTGTCGGCAAATCCGATCTTCACACGGTTCGGCAGTGCTTCCGGCACGAGCTGGATGAGGTAGAAGTAACCGTACCGGTCGTACTTCGCTGCGTCGGTTGCGTCCGCGGAAGCGGATACAGGACCGCGGCGGGCTTCGTAGCTGGCCACCAGCCTCTCCGCGTCGTCTTTGGTCAGGAGGAGCTTGTCCCCCTTGCCACGGTGCAGCTCGATCTTCAGCGAGTCGCTCTCCCTCGCGATGAGTCGTCGCACGGTCGTCAGGTCGACGCCGAGGCGCGTCGCGATCTCGGCGATCTTCACCATCTCAGCCATGCTGCCTCAGCCTCCGTTTGTCGGCCCAACGCCCAGCATCAGCGGCGGCGCGCAGCGCCGTCCGCTGCATGCTGTTGTTAGACGCCGCCCTCATCACGCTCGGGGAGAGTTCTCTCCAACTCCCCCTCGACGTCTAGGCCGTGCATGACAGCGAGGGCGGCAACGTGGTGGCCTATCGTAGCCCTCAACTCTCCGAGTTCCGTGAAGAACTCCGCCTCGAACGGACCCGCAAAATGGGGCCTCAGAAACCGCCTCGACCCACGAGAAGACGTGTCATCGAGAAACTTCCGACACGCAGCGCGGATGCCACGGAGGTGCTCAGCGAGCTTCGAATCACCCGGGTGCCGCCCGATCTCCTCGGTAAGAAAGCGTCGGATGTCGCTTACAGATCTCACGCACTGCTCGGCGACTTCCAGATGATACGGGTTGAACAGTACCCGCCGGTCTTCGAGGAACACCAAGACGCGCCTAGCGACTGTGACCTCTGGCTCGGGCGGGTTCCAGGAAACACCGAAGACAGGCACGCTGAAGCCCGTGAGCCTGCTCGCGACTTCTTTGAACTTCATGACGACTCCCGATTCGTCGCCGATTGGACCAGTCGCATCTTCAACCTCGCCTCTTTCAGTTCGTCCTCAGAACGAGGTACCAGTTCGCATTCTGCTCCAAATACTCGGCGAATGCGATGGTTGGAGCGTAGTAGCCATGAGGTCGCGATCTGTTCATCTCCCGAAGGTGCTCGGTCAGGGATAAGCCGTGCAGTTCGCGCCAGCGGCGAGGCCAATCGAGGACGATGGGTGACAAGTGAGCCTCGGAGCCGTCTTTCGCGGGCGCGTCATACTCGATGATCAACTTGGGATCGAGCTCCTCAAGAAAAAATGGAGGCCAGGTCGCAGAAGGCGTGAAGACGACACCTGCCCACATCTGGTTGTGCTCCGCCCGTGCAGCCTCGACCAGCGGAGATCCCACGAGTGTGCCGCTTGGCCTGTGCATTACGGCGTCACCCAGTGCTATTGCTCCGCGGACCGGTATCTCCATGGCGAAGGCCTCACACACGAAAGTCGCACAGTACGCAATGAACGGGGCGACGAAGAGCTTCTCCAAGGGAACCCAGAGAAGGATAGTGTCGCTGAAGTACGCGCAGCGAACTCCCAGCTGAAAGAGCACAGGGTAGCGATTCCCAGTGCCATCGGCTCGCCCGCCGAGGCACCGCGCGGCTTCCTTCTTGACGGTCGTGGCGATGAGTTCGTTACGAAGCTCTACGATTCTCTCGAGCCCGTCATCCTCAAGCCGCTTCGAGAAGCCAAGCACGTCGAAGAGTCCGAGCATGATCGGAATCTTGGTCTGCTCGCTCGACTCTCGGAACGGCTCGCCGCTTTGCACGTTCACCTGCCGGGGCTCGTCTGACATCAGCCTTCCTCCGGGCGTCTAACCATGATTAGCGTGCGAGCCTGCGTGCTACCATCGTGGACGCTCCTCTGCAGATTGGCCACTTGTCATCTCGCTTCCCGCCTCCTATGCCCCCACACATTAACATCTCCCACCGCGTATGCCATCCTACAAGGATGAAGCGCCTGGGACAACTCCGCCAGCCCCGCCGCACGAAGTACGACTTGCAGCGCGTGGACGCGCTCTATGACCTTTGGACTGCGCGGGGATAGCGATCAGGGCGAACCTGACCCCGATCGGGGCCCTGGCAGGGATCATGTGGATGACGATCCTCTCAGGCAAAGAGGTGCGAATCTCGTTCGTCGAGTTCGTGAAGTACGGCCTGCTCGTCACCCCGGCGAGCCTGCTCGCTTGCCTGGCCGTCCTCGCCCTTCAGCTCATGGTTGGGATGTGAAGGGGGCTCTTCGCGGACGCACGGAACTAAGGTTTGACCCCCATGCAGACAAAACGGCTTTGCCGGGTTCGCCAACCCATGCTACCCTCTTTCCATGAGTAACGAGCTTCCTAGAGAACCCGAGGACAAGCGCAAGGCAGAATGCCCTTACTGCCACCAGGCCCTTCCCAGAATCCCTGCGAAGAAGACCAAGTGCCCTCATTGTGGGCAGGTCATGTACGTCCGGACGCGCCCCAAGGATAGAGCACGCGTTGTCGTAACCCAGGATGAGGCCGAGAAGATCGAGGAAGAGTGGGCCATCGTCAGCGGAACCCACGATGCCTACGTGACTAACAAACAACGGATTGAAGATGAGCGGATCTTCCTGCGAGAACGATTCAGCGGCCGCGACCCATCCGACCGCGACATTCAGTGGAGCCTGCTGAACAAAGACTCCCTGAAGTACGCACAACGCGCCGACTGGGGCCTATACAGAAATGCCCGGTTCGACATGGGTGAGATCCTTAGGCGCGAGCTCAAGCTGCGTCCCGCTCTAGAGATGTACCTGGAGGTCTGCTACCTTGACCTCAACGGCCCTCGCAATACAGGAGGCCTCACAGACCCATGCCTGCTACGCCAGTTCCCTCCTTTTGATCCTCGCGATGCTTTTCTGGCACCCGCGGTCATTGGCGTGATTGACGCCTTAGCCAGCAAGCTTCAACTGGACAGAGACAGCTTGAAACGGCTGTTCATTGAGCATAACGTCCGCATCCACAAAGCTCTTCACTTGCCGTTGGTACCAGAAGCGTGTTGGCCAATTCTTGAGAAAGGGGTCCAACAAGCACACGACACACCCTGACCCGATTTGCCATCATACCATCTCTCCATCACCACCATCTTGCTAGCGTACCGCCACAACGGTACAGTTCCTTTGTGCGGCACCCGTGAACAGCGGTTCCACCACGGGTTATCACGGAACTAGGAGGTGGTGAGAATGCGGATACCTATCCGGGTCCTGTTTCTTGTGTTTCTCCTAAGCGCCGTCGCACCTGTTCTCGCGCTTGGTTCGTCCTTCACGCCCGACCGCGTTCCGACAGACGTTCCGATCACGGTTCAGGCTACTTTCTGGTTCGACATAGCTAGCAACCTGTCAGGTATCAGTCTCTCTATACAGAATCAGTCGGACGAGACGGTAACGGTTCTTTGGGATGAAAGCTCCGTTGTGGACCCCAGCGGACTGAGCCAGCGCGTCATACACACCGGTGTCCGGTTCATGGACAAGGCCCAGCCACAAGCACCAACGCCCATACCGCCAGACAGCCGAGTAGAAGTCAGCATATGGCCCGCCGACAGATTTGTCTTCGTCCTCGACACTTGGCTTCCACGTCCGATTCCAGTGAAAGACGGAGAGAGTCTGCGGATCAACCTGACCTGGAGGACGCCCACAGGTGGACAGCGAAGTGCGAGCTGGTCGTGGAGAGCTACTATTGTGGGACGTTCGCCCGTCTTCTGGATCTTGGTGGTGTTGGGAGTTCTTGTAGGGCTTGGCCTCCTGATTCTCCTTCTGCAGTAGCACGCAGGGGGGCAACGCCAGGCGGCGCAGCAACTAGAAACGTAGAGACACGCTCACGTATGGCAGTACGTTATCCCAGGAGAAGGACCCCAAGGAGTAGTCTGTATAGGGATCGTAATAGCCGACCCCAACGTGAAGAACGGCCCCGTGTCCCTTAGCATCGAGGAAAGGCAGTGACAGCCCTGTCTCCACCCATACGGGGGCGATGAGCACGATGAATGCGATTCCCGTGTAGAGGCTGATGTGTCCATGTCTGAGGCCTGGGAAGTAAACACGGTAGGAAGGGCCAAGGCCAAGATTGAATCCCACCATCCATGTAACGCGCCCTGATTCATCCGGTATCGCCCCGGTCCACGCGATGAAAGGGAGAACAAGCCATGGTGAGGCGATGCTCTCCGGAGAGAGCAACCACGGTATCGGAACAGTCAGACTCGCGCCCCCCACGTAGGAGATGCTTTCAGCGGGTGGTTCTCTTGGACTTGGAGTGTCAGTCGCTCTCGTTTCCTCAATCTCCTCAACCCGCGCCTTCCACCTCCACTCGCCGGAACTCCGTGTGTCCGCTGTCTCCCAGGTAAGAAACAGCCCTATCTCCGATCCGTCCACAATGCTGATCCTGGGATGCACCCATTCACGCAGCACATCAGAGTAGTAGATGCCACCAGCGGGGAAGAGAGACAACGAGACCTGTGCTCCTGGGGGCACAAACGTAGGAGCAACCGGGTTCATCCTATCCACGTATCTCGTCCCCTCCAGAAGAATGCGATCAGCCGTGGGCGGCGCAACCCCCGGAGACCAACTCGGAAGCAGAAACGCCGAATCTTCCCAGTGGATACGCACAGACTGTTCTGATGTGTTGGTCACCACAACATAGAGTCCTCTGGGTCGACCATCCGTCGGGAAGAACGCACCCGCCAGTCTGAAAGGCGCGTCTGCAGGTTGCGTTGCCAACGTGTAATGGTACCGCACTGCGCCACTAGCCGAGAGACTCATGAGACTGATCGCACTCATGAGAAGCGTCAGCACCACACAGGAACCCTTCACGGCATAATGTCGACGGAAGTACACTGCTCGACCTCCCTTTCTATCATACTCTAGCCCCGTCCTTTTCAGCAACAACCACTCCGACTCTACCAGCTTCCGAGGGGGTAGAGATCCCGCCTAAGGGGTCGGATCTTGTTCCGTGCATTCCCTGTACGGGTGTCTGGCTGGCGGGATCAAGGGCTCCGTGACGAACGGGGTTCTGGACCACAGAGCGAAGGGAGGCGGCGGTCCGCTCCGCCCCGTGGAGGGCTCACGCCTGGGGATCCGAGCGCAAGGCTGCGTTCGGCCCTCGCGGCGAACGTCCTCAACAACATCCCGATGACCCTCGCCTTCGCCTCGGCTACCGGGGGGCTGA
>JAGUVP010000043.1 GCA_020062805.1 Candidatus Bipolaricaulis sp. | reverse complement strand
TTCGAGGGAGCTTCTCAGCTTCTCGGCCACGTAACTGAGGGGCGGTCCCGGTCGTTCTTCGAAACGCCGGTAAGCCGGGCCATTCGCATCGCCAAGCGGACCATCTCGATCCAGTGCAGACATTCAGCTCCCCCGAACAGGCATTCTGTAATGAGGCGATATGGGGGTTCCACGGATGAAGCCGACTACCTTCCCACTGAGGGAGTAGCCCAAATCGTCGTGTTGCGGAAGGCAACAGCCCTCCTTAAGCATCGTGGATCGTGTGGCGCTAACGGAATGCGGTTAACCTGCGCCGGCCCTTGCAGACCGGCCGAGGCTCTGGCCGGCGTCAGGTTGAACCGCTGGTTCGGCGGTCTTCGAGATCTTCATGCAGTGGTGGCAGATCCCAGCTCGGCAAGAGGGCCCGATACTCATCTTCGAGGATGCTCATCATGACATCATTGTGCCACTCGCCGGCCACAAGGGCGCTGTCTCGGGCAACACCTTCCTGCACGAAGCCGCACTTTCTGTAGCAGGCGATGGCACGGTGGTTGTACTCCAAGACGACCAGGTCCACACGATGCAGGCCAAGGCTGTGAAAGGCATGGCGAAGTACGAGGCGGGTTGCCTCCGTCCCGTACCCATGGCCCCAGGCTGTCGGGCCGAAGAAGCCGATGGCATACCTTGCGTGCCGAGCATGCTCGTTCAGGATGTTGAGGCGGGCGTTCCCGATGCAGCGGCCTTCCGCTTTGACCATCCACCGGAGCGGGTGAGAGGAGTGCCATTCGTACCAGTGCTCTACTTCCTCGACTGTCACCGGCTTGAGGCTTCGGAAGTCCCCACCGTACATCCGGACGGCTTCAGCGCTCCGAGGGCACAACAGCCGATCGGCCTTGTCGCTGTCACGTGGAGCCCGAAGAATGACATGCTTGCCGGTGATGGTAGGCGCCGACTCCAGAAGCACCATCCCCCTTGCGTCCGGTAGAGTCGAGTCCGAGCGCCGTGGCGGTAGGTCGGGCCTATCCGTTGGCTCCCCGTTTCCTCTGGGAGTGCCTCACTAGCCCGCCCATGACTCGGTTTCTCGGACCCGCTCATCGAACCGGACGTGCGGTTTTCCCGCATCCGGCTCTCGGACTGGTTTCACGCCGAGGCATGCAGGCGCGACACGCGCCGGCCACTCTGCGGAGCGGCCGGGTCCCCCGCCTAGGGACCTTGTATCTTCGCCCTTGGCCTTGACGTAGAGCTTCCTCTGAAGCCGGACTCTTGCGGAGTTCCTAGGCCGACGGCCAATCTCCTCTCCTTGGCTTCTTTAGAAGCACCCAGAACCAGGGTCCCTTCCCTTAGCCGGAGTTACCCGGCTTCCTCAGTGTCGGGTCGGAGGAGGCGCCCTCCAGGGGCTGGCCTCCGTCCGCCGCTCAAACGGCCCGTACGGTTTTCCCGTAGGCCGCTTTCACAAGGGATGCGCCCTTGGACGCTCAAGAAAGGGGATCATGGCAACAAGGCTTTGCAGTCCGAACTCGCCGCGTAGCCGTCTGGTGGGATATTCCTTCCACCCGCTGTTACGCCACCGCTTGAATCGGTGCGACCATATCCGTCGCACAATCCAGCGGTCGAGTTGGTTGAAGAGTCTCCGTACGTGGGCACGTTGGTAATAAGTGCCCCACCCGCGAATCACAGGGTTGAGATCGCGGATCAGTTGCGCGGTCGAGACGGGTGCCCGGCGTCGCGTTAGTGCCCGGACTTGCTCTTTGAACCGCTGTCTCGACTTCTCGCTGGGTTGGGCGTACATCCCTCCTTGCCGCGCTCCGGACTTGATCCGGTCCTGCGGCAGCCTCAGGGGGCGTTTGCCCTCACGCACCACATACCCCAGGAACTCGAACCCCTGGTGAACGTTCACAATCCGGGTTTTCTCCGGATGCAGCGTGACGCCCAGCGTCATGAGTATTTTCCTGGCCGTGGTTAGGGCTTGCTGCGCCTCCTTCTTGGACGCACAGGTTACCACCCAATCGTCAGCAAATCGCGTCAACTGATACCCCCGTGCTCGCATCGCCCGGTCGAACGGCGTCAGGAGAATGTTGGCGAGCAAGGGTGAGACCACACCGCCCTGCGGTGTTCCTCGTTGGGTTGCATGCAGCTGTCCGTCTTCCAGGACCGGAGTCTTGAGCATTTGCTCAATCAGCGTCAGTACCCTTCCGTCCGATACCCGGCGCGCAACCAGCTGCATCAACCGCGCGTGGTCAACCGAGCCAAAGAAGTCCTTCAGATCGGCATCGACAACCCACACGCTCCCGGCCTGGAGCTCCCGCCAGATCTTGCGCATCGCATCATGTGGCGATCGCTTCGGACGATACCCGAAGCTGCTGTCGTCAAAATCCGGCTCGAAGATGGGCACCAACCGTTGGGTCAGCGCCTGTTGTACCACGCGGTCTCTCACAGCCGGGATTCCCAAGGGACGGAGTTCCTTCTTGCCTGCCTTCGGGATATACACCCGTCGCAGGGGCTGGGGCCTGTACGTCTTGGTACGCAGCTCCTGCTGAAGCTGCTCCAGGTTCTCGTCCAGGTTCAGCGCGAAGGTCTCCAAACTCTCCCGGTCCACGCCGGCTGCACCTCGGTTGCGTCGTACCGCCTCCCAGGCCAGTT
This sequence comes from Candidatus Bipolaricaulis sp., assembly GCA_020062805.1. Lineage (GTDB taxonomy): Bacteria > Bipolaricaulota > Bipolaricaulia > Bipolaricaulales > Bipolaricaulaceae > Bipolaricaulis. The sequence continues at coordinate 284 of JAGUVP010000043.1, read as the reverse complement.
CGAGGTTCTTCCTGCTGTAGACCTTGTCCACCAGGGAGTGGACCTTCCTCTCTTGCCCGGCGTTGATCCAATGCGACAGTCTCCTCGGACGGTCAGTTCTGGGTTTTTCGCTCAAGGAACTTATCCACCTCACCGTCTGTACTCACTGCCGCAGTAGCTCTCCACCGATTCCTTGCAGGTGGCCTTCCCGGGGCCTCCCAGCCCCCCTTGCGGTCACGCAGGTTTTGCTGCCTGCGCTTGTGGTACTTCGCCACCTTCCGACGACTTGCCGAGCATACCGGTCA
>JAGUVP010000070.1 GCA_020062805.1 Candidatus Bipolaricaulis sp. | reverse complement strand
CCGCCCCAGCCCTACGAACCTGAGACCTGAGCGCCGTGTTCTCCCAGGCCGATTCGGCGTGTCGATGCGGAGAACAAGATCTGCCACCATGACAGGCCCCGATGACGGCATTGCTGCTGCGTACCGAAGACTGAGGTCATCGATCCTCGCCCCCTTCCTTCTTGAGGAAGCTCTCCGCAGCGTGGATGAAGTCCTGAGCCCATGTGCACACCGATCGCGCTTGCTCCTCGGAGACCTCCACCCCCAGACCGTAGTCGCCGATGCTCCGTATGTCCGCGGCATCGACCAGCCAGCGGTGGAACTTCGCGTCCAGCCGTCCGGTCTTGGCGAACTCCTTGCCGAAAGCCGCAACGACCGCAGAGTGACTCGAGTAGGACTGACCGATCCAAACCAGCAGCGCCTCCGCCACGTAGAACATGGCGTAGTAGGCGCGGGAAGCACCAAACCCGAAATGGCCGTCCCGTACGAGCCCCTCTGCTGCTTCGAGGCTCGCCTTGGCCTTCGCGATCAGAGCCCGTATCTCGTCGGCGCTCACACGGGCACCCCCTCCCGACGAACGTTCATCAGGAAGGGCGTGAGTCTCGTCTGATAGTCGTGCCGGGTGACAAACGCGCGGGAGATGACCACGTCGTGCTCCAGGCTAACGGCTGCGGTGAGCTTCGACGTCTTCTCGATGAGTGTGCCATAATCGAAGGGCCCTCTCATGACAATGAGCACATCGATGTCCGACCCTTCCTGCGCATCGCCGCGCGCCTGAGAGCCGTAAAGAACGACCGAGTTCAACTCCTCTCCCAGGATCTCACGGAGACGCTCGCGGTACTCAACCACAATCAGTTGTGCACGATCGCTCGATCCCATACCGACCGCCTCCCCTAGAGTAATCGTCTCTCATCCACGGTAGCCATGAACGACGCGGGGTTGGCCTTCACGAACCCCAGAGCCTGTTCTCGTGTCATGGTGGCGCCATCCTACGTGCGAGCCCCGACAGGCACAAGCAGCCCCATCCCCACGAACCCGTGAGCTGGGCGCTATGCTCTCCCAGGTCCACCTGGCGTTCCAATGAGGAGAACATGAGACGACCCCGTTGACGACACGGCATCAGTGGTCCTTCATATCGAGAGCCTGACGGAACATCGGGCTGACGTAGATGCGCTCCTGCTTCAGCAGCGCGAGTGCGTTGGGCTGGACTCCCGAGTGCACCACACGCGTACCCCTAAGCGAACCACCCTTCTCAGTGTATGACAGGAAACCGATCTCGTAGAGTAGAGCGGCAAGGTCGCGCTCATCCTGAGGTATCCACGGGAGGTGCGTGGACAGCTCGTCAATGGCCTCCAACAGCCTGAAGAGCAGATCCTCACGCGAACACCCGATGGTCTGGCCGCGGAACCTCTCCAGCACCATTCTGAGATTGGGAAGGCGGTAGTTCACCTCGTTTAGCAGATGATCGTAGGCCGCCCGGCTGTAGTGGACCTCCGCTTCCCTCAGGTCCTCGACCTCCATCTGCTCATGGCGGTGTTTGATCGCAACCTCACGCGCGAGATTCGAGAAGAGGATGACATCCCTAGGACGCGCGAGCGAACGATCAATGATGAAGGCTGCTGGCGATATGGGCGTCTTGCGCGCCGGAACGTGGAAAGGGAAGGCGAAGTCCCACAGATCGCTGTAGTTCGCATCACGAAGGCGGTGCCCAAGACGCTCAAGCGATGCTCGTATCCTAAGTGCAATGAGCTCCACAAGTGATCGCTCGTCCCACTCGATCGGCTCAATCTCCATCCTAAAGTGATCGAGATGCTGAAACCCCTCCACCACACGCTTGAAAATGTCGTCCCGAAGGAGCACGACGGGGCGAGTATCCAGCCCTAGGCTCTTGATGTCTTTGATGGCGAGAAGAAGGCCCCGGAGGAAGTTGATGTAGAAGTCCGAGGCATCCCATCTCTCGTCCAACTTGTCGTAGAACAAGAACACTGTCTTGCCCTTTGCATTGGCGCGCCCTATGGTCTCCTGAAGAAGGTCCCGCAGAGCCACTTCGTCGAACGGGATTCGGGAGACCTCCCCGCGAACGTCCCTCTCCACGGGACCGATTCTCTTCAGATCACGGAACCAGGACGCTGCGTACCCTGCAAGGACTGAGATGGGATCACTGGGGGTATAGCCAAACTCGCGCTCAGCAAGATTCATCAGCTTCTTCTCGTTTGCCCTCACACCTACGGTCTCTTCTGACGCCAGACGATGGAGAACGGCAAGGAGCGTGGCAAAGAGCCACGCTACCTTGAAGCCGGAGTCAAGGTTCCTCACCTGCGACGTGAATGAATGCAGCTGCTCATCCAGGCGGTGTAGCGTGGCATGGCTTGCTTCTATTCGGATGACATACTGGCAGGCTGGGTTCTCCTTCTCAACGCAGTACTTCAGAAGCGCTGTTTCCCCCGTTCCCTTTCTGCCGATGAGGATCGACCGATCTCCCGCCAGAAGTCGTTCATAGGCTGGGGTCTGCACGAAGTACTCGCTAATTGGGTCGAATTCTGCTGTGTCACGGCCGAAGTCAATGTTCTTGATCCGCACCCTTAGTCCTCCTCCTCTCTGAGCCCGGCGCACTGTCGCATCATGCCTCTCCGCTCACGGGCCTCGCTACAGAACGTCCAAACATCAGAAGTCTAAGTCAGGATATGTTAGGTTCCTTCAGTCGCGCTGTCGGCACAAGCGCGACTCTGGGCTCTCTGCCTGACTCCGCCATCCAGCAGAACAGCATGATCGTAGCAGCAAAGCCCGGATCGGACAACTCGGCCGCGCCATTCCGTCGATTGTTCAGTGGCGCCCGGCCGCCGAACAGAGATGGTCAAGGCAGGGTACGGTGCCGTGAGGTGAACAACAGAGGGATCAGATCCTGCTCTGGTAGCGTGGGGGTGAGATCGTGTTCCGTGCATGGCAGGGGGTGTTCTGGATAGCCCGAGAAGAAGACACACTCTCGCCATACTCGGTTTCCTGTGCAGTGGCAGCGTCCGCCAGATACCTGTGACGTCTCAAGGGGCGAGGACTTCTTCTTTGACCAGATGGAGGCGGATGACCCGTGGAAGGTCAACCTCGGCGAAGTGGCAGCGCACCGCATCGCGAACCGCCTCCTTCAGATCCTCCATCGTCTCGCCCTGGGTGTAGATCGAGTGGCCCAGCGCCCAGGCTTCGTACCCACCTTCGTGTGCCTCTTCAGCCATGAACACGATCTCGGAACTGCGCACTAATCGCCACCTCCCGGACGGGACTATCTGTGATTGTACGCCCCCGCTTCGACAGAGCGAAATCCGCACGCCTAACCGGTGGGCCGGGCTTGTCCGGCTCGCTCCCTCCGCTTGGCGCGGATCATGAGGGTCATCAGGAGGCCGGTGCAGACGATCGCCCGCACCGCGTAGACGGTGGCCAGCATGCCCTGGCTCGACAGGAGCGAGAACACGGGCGCAATCATGAGCCCGATCCACATCGTGAACGACTCGGTGTTCCGCTCCGCCCGCCACAGCCGCCGCACAACCGGGAAGTAGGCGATCACGAGGATCGCCTGAATCGCACTGTGGGCGACCACGTGCTGCCGGGTGACGGCCCAGGCGATCACGATCGCCGTGACCGCGGCCAGGCACCCCAGGTCGAACCGGGTGAACCGCGTGCTCCGGTCGCCGTAAAGGGCGATCCATACCGTAACCGTGCCCACGAGCAAGATGTCGGCGGTGTTGAGGATGTTGTCGAGCGGGCTGTACAGGCCTTCGCCGAGGTAGGTAAGAAGGCTTCCCACGGTGGCGATGGTGAAGAACACCCACATCGCGAGCGCGGGGCTGATCCGCCCCTTGCGGATGAGCCAGCAGTAGCGGACGCCGATCACGAGGTTGATCGTGCACACGGCGACGATGGAGAGCGTTCT